>NZ_AQPL01000234.1:0-20805 GCF_000395345.1 Cupriavidus sp. WS
GCAGCGCGGCCCGCGCGCGCATGATCGGATCGGCGCCCGCCGCGCGGCGGGCGCGACCGCCAACCGAATCAGCTTCAGGAGTCGACATATGACAGCGATGATGAAAGCCGCCGTGGTGCGCGAATTCGGCGCCCCGCTCACGATCGATGAAGTCCCCGTGCCCGAGCCCGGCCGCGGACAGATCCAGGTCAAGATCGCAGCCTCCGGCGTCTGCCACACCGACCTGCACGCCGCCGAAGGCGACTGGCCCGTCAAACCCACCCTGCCCTTCATTCCCGGCCACGAAGGCGTGGGCTACGTCTCCGCCGTGGGCGCGGGCGTCACGCGCGTCAAGGAAGGCGACCGCGTCGGCGTGCCGTGGCTGTACAGCGCCTGCGGCTATTGCGAGCACTGCCTGCAAGGCTGGGAAACGCTGTGCGAAAAGCAGCAGAACACCGGCTACTCCGTCAACGGCGGCTATGGCGAATACGTGGTGGCCGACCCCAACTACGTCGGCCTGCTGCCCGACAGCGTGGACTTCGTCGAGATCGCGCCGATCCTGTGCGCCGGCGTGACCGTCTACAAGGGCCTGAAAGTCACCGAGACGCGCCCGGGCCAGTGGGTGGTCATCTCCGGCATCGGCGGCCTCGGCCACGTGGCCGTGCAGTACGCGCGCGCGATGGGCATGCGCGTGGCGGCCGTGGACATCGACGACAAGAAGCTCGAGCTGGCGCGCAAGCTCGGCGCCGAAGTCACCGTCAACGCGCGCACCACCGATCCGGTGGCCTACCTGCAGAAGGAAATCGGCGGCGCCCACGGCGCGCTGGTGACGGCGGTGTCGCCCAAGGCATTCGGCCAGGCCATCGGCATGGTGCGGCGCGGCGGCACGATCGCCCTCAACGGCCTGCCGCCGGGCGACTTCCCCACGCCGATCTTCGACGTGGTGCTCAAGGGCATCACCATCCGCGGCTCCATCGTCGGCACCCGCAGCGACCTGCAGGAATCGCTGGACTTCGCCGCGCACGGCGCGGTCAAGGCCACGGTCTCCACCGCGCCGCTGGAGAAGATCAACGACATCTTCACGCGCATGCGCGCCGGCGACATCGAAGGCCGCGTGGTGATGGACTTCGCCGCAAGCTGAGCATCCCGACCCGGCAAGGAGCGCCCCCATGTCCGAAGCCATCCCCACCGGCGCCGTGCGGCGCGTGGTCGCCACGCCCGCCGCGCTGGCGCTGATCGAGCGCCTGCGCGCGCAGCACGGCGAGCTCATGTTCCACCAGTCAGGCGGCTGCTGCGACGGCAGCGCGCCGATGTGCTACCCGGCCGGCGAGCTGATCCTCGGCGAGGCCGACGTCCGCCTGGGCGAGATCGGCGGCGTGCCGTTCTACATGACGCGCGCGCAGTTCGAGTACTGGCAGCACACGCGGCTGGTGATCGACGCCGTGCCCGGCTCCGGCGGCATGTTCTCGCTGGAAGGGCCGACCGGCCTGCGCTTCCTGACGCGCTCGGAATTGTTCAGCGACGAGGAGGCGGCGCGGCTGGAGCACGAAGACTGAGCCGCCGCCTGCGCCGCGCCGCTATGCATCGGCCAGCGGCGCGGCGCAGGAACCGCGTATCACCAGCTCGGTCGGAAACAGAATGCGCCGCTGCGCCGGCACGGCGCGGCTGGCGATGCGATCGAGGATCATGCGCGCGCTGGTGCGCCCGAGTTCGCTGTAGTCCCACTTGATTACCGTTATCGCGGGGCTTGCCAGCACGGCAAGATCCGAATCGCCATTGCCGATCACCGAGATGTCCTCCGGGATGCGCAGGCTGTGCGCCCGAACGGCCTTCATGACGCCGGGCAGCATGCCGATGCCGCCCGCGATCACGGCGCTGGGGCGGTTCGTCATGCCGAGCATGGAGGCGGTTTCGACGAACGCCGAGCTGGCCTCGAAGCTGCCAGCGTGTATGAGCGCCTCGTCGACCGGAATGCCGGCAGCCTGGTGCGCCTGCCGGTAGCCCTGAATGCGGGACTGGGCCGGATAGGTTTCCAGATCGCCGGTGACCAGCAGGATGCGCCGATGCCCGAGGCTCAACAAATGACTCACGGCCTGGCGCATCCCTTCGGCATGGTCGATCAGCACGCAATCGGCGGCGTTGGCGATATCGCGGTCGAACAGCACCACCGGAAACCCGAGATGCTCGCGCGCGCTGGCCAGCTGGGCATCCACCTGCGAAGCGGTAGTCATGATCAGGCCATCCACGCGGCGCCGGCGCAGAAGGCTCAGGAGCTCCAGCTCGCGGCTCTTCTCGTTCTCCGCGCTGCTGATCAGCAGGACATAGCCGGCCTGGTCGAACACGCTTTGCGCCGCCTTGACGAAACCGGCCAGCACCGGGATGGTGATGTCGCGCACAATGATGCCGATTTCCCGGTTGGAACCATTGCGCATGCTTTGCGCGGCCCGGTTCGGCACGAACCCCAGCTTCTCGATGGCGGCACGCACGCGCACGCGGTTTTCCGGCTCGACATTGCTCGCCTCGTTGATGACGCGCGAAGCCGTGCCGACGGACACCCCCGCCTCTCTTGCGACATCTCGAATGGTGACTGATTTCACACCTGTCCCTTGCATCGATTCAATCGACAGATTGTACTGATATCGTCAGCCGGCCAGGCATTTCCACCGCGGGTCCGCTATTGCGGACCCGCGGTCTAGTACAACACCACGTTGTGGTGCTGCTCGCCCAGCCCGGTGATGCTGTGCGTGACGGTGTCGCCGGCGCGGAGGAATTGCGGCGGCACCATGCCCAGCCCCACTCCGGCCGGCGTGCCGCTGATGATCAGGTCGCCCGGCATCAGCGTCATGTAGTGCGAGATGTAGCTCACCAGTTGCGGCACGCCGAAAATCATGTCCGCGGTATTGCCCGTCTGCATCACCTTGCCGTTGACGGACAGCGACAGCGCCAGCTCCTGCGGCCGCCGGATCTCGTCGGCGGTCGCCAGCCAGGGACCGACGGGGCAAAACGACCGCGCGCTCTTGCCCTTGAAGAACTGGCCACCCTTCTCCAGCTGCCAGGCGCGCTCCGATACATCGTTGACGTTGCAGTAGCCCGCCACGTGGGAGAGCGCATCGGCCTCGCTGACACATTCCGCTTCGGTCCCGATGACGATGCCAAGCTCGACTTCCCAGTCGGTCTTCTGCGATCCCGCCCGCACCAGGATGTCGTCGCCGGGGCCCGACAGCGAACTGATCGCCTTGCTGAACAGCATCGGCTCGGCCGGGATGGCCATCTTCGCTTCTTCGGCATGCTGCCGATAGTTCAGGCCAACGGCGACGATCTGCCGGATTCCGGCCACCGGCACGCCAAGGCGCGGCGATCCCGCCACCGCCGGCAGCCGGCTCAGGTCTAGCGCTCGCAGCATGCGCTGGCCGGCCGGCGCGATGATGGCCGCGGTGATGTCGGCGACAAGCGGAGACAGTGAGCGCAGCACGCCCGCCTCGTCGATGATGCCCGGCAGTTCTTGTCCAGGCGCGCCGTAACGTACAAGTTTCATGTTGACCTTCTGGTTTGTGATTTGAGATGCCGCGCCGGCTCAGTAGGAGCGCTCCATGCCCAGCACGTGCTGCCCGACATAGCCCAGGATCATGTTGGTGGAGATCGGCGCGATCTGATACAGCCGCGTCTCGCGCCATTTGCGCTCCAGGTCGTATTCCTTGGCGAAGGAGAAGCCGCCCAGCGTCTGCATCGCCACGTCGGCCGCATGGAACGCCGCCTCCGAAGCCACGAGCTTGGCGATATTGGCGGCTTCTCCGCAGTCGGCACCGGCGTCGAACAGGGCCGCCGCGCGCCGGCACATCATGTCCGCCGACTCCAGTTCGACATGGCAGCGCGCCAGCGGGAACTGCACGCCCTGGTTCTTGCCGATGCTGTGCCCGAACACCTTGCGCTCGCCGGCATATTCGACGGCTTTCCTGAGGCACCAGCGGCCGTCGCCCAGCGCTTCGGTGCCGACCAGGATGCGCTCCGCGTTCATGCCGTCGAGGATGTAGCGGAACCCGCTGCCTTCCTGGCCGATGAGGCTCTCGGCGGGAATCTCGAGGTTGTCGAAGAACACTTCCGTAGCGCCGTGATTGATCATGGCGTCGATGTGGCGCAACTCCAGCCCCCTGCCCAGGCCGGCCTTGATGTCGACCAGGAACACCGACAGCCCCTCGGTCTTCTTCTTCACCTCGGCCAGCGGCGTGGTCCGCGCCAGCAGCAGCATCAGGTCGGAATGCAGCGCGCGCGAGGTCCACACCTTCTGGCCGTTAATGACGTAAACATCCCCTTTGCGCGTGGCGGTGGTCTTCAGGCTGGTGGTATCCGAGCCCGTGGTCGGCTCGGTCACGCCAAAGGCCTGCAGGCGCAGCGCGCCGCTGGCGATCTTCGGCAGGTAGTGCGATTTCTGCGCCTCGCTGCCGTGGCGCAACAGCGTGCCCATGATGTACATCTGGGCATGGCCCTGGCTTGCGACGCAGCCGGACGCATTGATCTCCTCCAGGATGGCCGCCGCGGCACGCAGCGGCAGGCCGGCGCCACCGTACTGCTCCGGTATCAGTGCGGCCAGGAAGCCGGCCTCCGTCAGCGCCGAGATGAAGGCCGTGGGATAGTCGTCGGTCTTTTCCAGCTCTCGCCAGTACGCGCCCGGGAAATCGCCGCACAGCCGGCGCACCGCGTCGCGCAAGTCGCTGTAGTCCTCGCCCAGGGCAACGCTGCAATTGATGTCGGATGTCATGATGTCTCTCTGGAGTTGTTGGTGGCCGTCGATGGTGGCCGGCATGGCTGTCGGCACATGCGTCGGCATGCGTCAGCGTCCCGCCGCGGCCGGCGCGCAGAACACGCCCGCCAGGTCCGGCAGCGATTCCAGCGCCGACAGGCGCGCGAAGATGGCCGGCGCATCCAGTTCCGGCGCGCCCGCCAGGCAGTTGATGAACTTTTCCCTGAGCGCCGCCGCGGGCAGCGGGTTCAGCGCATTGCCGCGCGGGAAACGGATCGGGCCGCTGTCGAGCACGCGCCCGTCCCGGGTCCCGATGGTCACGTAGTCGTTGGGCGCGAACACCGGCTCGACCGGACACTGGGCCTCGGTGGTCTCCACCTCGACGCGCGCCATCAGCGCCCGCACGTCGTCGCGGCCGACGAACGCATCGTTCAGCACCGACAGGTCGACGCGCCCCGCAACCATTGCCGCGGCGACGCCGAACTCGGCGCTGAACTTGGCTTCCAGTGCGCTGCGCGGCTGGTGGTTGCGCAGCATGCCGGCCTGCACATCGCCGATGACGAGCTTCACGTGCGCGACCTCGCTCGCCTGCAGGCCGGCCTGCGCCCGCAGGTCCAGCACGCCGTCGATGATCCGGTGGGCGAAATAACAGACCGGGTAGTTCTTGACGCTCAGTCCGTTTTCGAGGAAGCGCAGCGTGGTGCCGAGCGGCGCGGCCACCGGATCCATGCGCACGCGCCCGTTCGGCGAGATCGCCATCAGGTAGCCGTTGCCGCGGTCGAGCACGTCGAGGGCGGCGGTCATTCCGCATCTGGCCAGACGCACGGCCTCGATGCCGGCCTGCGCCGCCCGTCCCGCATGAAACGGCTTGGTCATGGTGCCGAAATTGCCCACCAGCCCGGCGGCCATGCTGGCGGCCAGGGCGACCGCATGCGCCACGATGGCCGGGTCGAGACGCTCGAGCGCGCCCAGCGCCGCGGCGGCGGCGACGGTGCCGAATACCCCGGTCGGATGCCAGCCCTTGGCATGATGCGGATCGGCATCGCGCGATACCAGTTCGGCCCAGGTTTCATAGCCGACGAGATAGGCCCGGATCAGGTCCGGGCCCGACGCGCCGATGTGCTGGCCCTGCGCGACCAGCGCCGGCACCAGGACGGTGCTGGGATGGCCGGACAGCGCGACATCGTCGTAGTCGAGCGCGTGGGCGGCGGTGCCATTGACCAGCGCGGCGTACTGCGCCGGCACATGGCGGTCCCCGAACAGCAGCGAAGAATGCCCCGCCAGTGCCAGCTCATCGGCAAGGTGATGGAGCAGCACCGCGGTGACGGGTTCGGTACGGCCAGCCACCATTGTGGCCGTGGTATCGATGAAGGCACTCGTGATCTGGCGTCGCACCTTGTCCGGAATGGCATCCCAGCCAAACTCGTGCGCGAAGCGGCCGATTTCCAGCGTCAGCATGGCGGCCTCCGTCATGCCGCCAGCGCGTGGCCGCCGAAGCCGCGCGGCAAGCCGGCGCGCGCCAGGCCGCCGCTGAGCGGCTCGTCGGGCAGCGAGGCTTCGATGATCTTGCGCACCTGCAAGAGCTGGTTCAGGTCGATTCCCGTGGCCAGCCCCATCGACTCGAACAGGAAAGCGAGGTCTTCCGTGACCACGTTGCCGGTCGCGCCGGGCGCATGGGGGCAGCCGCCCAGGCCCGCCAGCGAGGCATCGAACGCGCGGATGCCGGTGTCGGCCGCGGCCAGCGCATTGGCGATGCCCAGCCCGCGCGTATCGTGGAAATGCGCGGCCACGGGAATGTCGCCGACGTTGTCCAGCACCGCCTTGAAGACGCGGCGCACGCCGGCGGGATCGCCGTAGCCGACGGTATCGGCGATGGTCAGCTCATCGGCGCCGGCCCTGACGAGCGCGACCGCCAGTTCGACCACCCGCGCTTCCGACACGCGCCCTTCGAGCGTGCAGCCAAACGCCGTCGACAAGCCCCCAACCACCTTGGGACGACGCGGCACCTGACTGTCGCGCACCAGCGCGACGATGCGCCGGAAGTCGTCCAGCGATTCCTGCGTCGAGCGCCGCACGTTGGCGAGGTTGTGGCGCTCGCTGACCGACATGACGTAGTTGAGCTTGTGCACGCCAAGGGCGAGGCCGCGCTCTGCCCCCTTCAGGTTGGGAATCAGCGCGGTAGCCGCGAGGCCGGGCAGCGCGAGCGCGCCGTTCACCACGGCCTCGGCGTCGGCGAACTGCGGAATCAGTCTCGGCGGCACGAACGAGCACACCTCGATCTCCGTCACGCCCGCGGCGTGCTCCGCCGCGATCCATGCCAGCTTCGTGTCGGTAGGCATGAATCCCTTGACGATCTGCAAGCCGTCGCGCAATCCAACTTCCCGAATCGTCACCTTGTCGCTCATGGCATCTCCTTTGTCTGCGCCGCGCATGCTTATCGTCCGGTGAATACCGGCTTGCGCTTTTCGTTGAAGGCGGCGATGCCTTCCAGCCGGTCGGCTGTCGGCACCAGCCGGTTGTAGGCCTCTACCTCGAAGAACATGGCCGTGCGCGAATCCATGCGCGCGCCGTGGTCGATCGCGCGCTTGGCCTGGTAGACCGACAGCGGCGCATTGGCGGCGATGCGCTGCGCGATGTGCGCGGCTTCCTGCTTGACCGAGTGGTCCGGGCAGATCTTGTTGACCAGCCCCCATTCGCAGGCGTCTTGCGCCGAAAATGGCATGGCGCCGAGAATCAGTTCCTTCGCGCGGCGAGTGCCGACGGCACGCGCCAGGTTCTGCGTGCCGCCGCAGCCAGGCATGATGCCGAGGCTGGTCTCGGTCAGCGCGAACCTGGCGTTGTCGCCGGCGTAGACGAAATCGCAGGCCAGCGCCAGTTCGCAGCCGCCCGCGAACGCGGCGCCATTGACCGCGGCGATGACGGGCACCGGACAATCCATGATGGCCAGCACCATGCGCTCATAGATGGCGTGCTGGCGCAGGAAGTCGGCGTCGGTCATGCCATTTCGCTCTTTCAGGTCGCCGCCGGCGCAAAAATGGCGGTCGCCCTCGGCGGTCAGCACGATGGCGCGGACCTGCTCCCGGCCAGCCGCCAGGCGAGTGAATACGTCGGTCAGCTCCTCGCCCATGCGCGTGTTGATCGCATTGGCCGCTTCCGGGCGATTGATGCTGACCTGGACGACAGGCCCGGCCAATTGCGACAGCTTCAGCGTCTCGAGAGGTGCATTTATCAACTGGTTCATGCCCGCGCTCCTGCGGCGATTTTCGGTTCGGCGGCGGCATCCGCCTCGGCAAACACCGCGTTGTGCTGGCCCATGCGCGGCGGTGCCGAGCGGCATGGCGGGCGTGTGCCGTCGAACGACAGCGGCAGGCCAACCAGCGTCATCTCCGAGCCCGGCACGGACTGGATCATCTGCATGGCTTGCGTCTGCGCGTCGCTCAGCACCTGGTCGACCTTCTGCAGCGGCGCGGCCGGTACGCCCGCGTTGTCGAGCGTTACCTCCCATTCGGCGGTCGAACGGCCGGCGAAGAGACCCTGCAGAACCGGCAGCAAACCGTCGCGGTTGGCCACGCGCCCGTTGTTGGTGGCGTAGCGCAGATCGCTTGCCAGCTCGGGGCATCCCATCGCGGCGGCGAGCTTGCGGAACAGCGAGTCGTTGCCGGCCGCGACCATGATGTAGCCGTCTTGCGTGCGGAAGGCCTGGTGCGGCACGATCTCGACCAGGCCGGAGCCCATCGGCCGCCTGATCTCGCCCGACGCCATGTAGCCGGTCAGATGCACCGTCATCCACGCGATGCTGCTTTCGAACAGCGAGGTATCCACCACGCATCCCTGCCCGCTGACCGCGCGGCGATACAGCGCGGACACGATGCCCATCGCCGCCCACATGCCGGTACCCATGTCGATGATCGAGCAGCCCACGCGCACCGGCTCGCGGCCGTCTTCCCCCGTCACGCTCATCAGCCCGCCGCGCGCCTGCATCAACGGGTCGTAGCCGGGCTTTTCGCGCAGGGGGCCGCGCGTGCCGAACGCGCCGAGGTTGCAGTAGATCAGTTCCGGCTTGACGCCGCGCAGCGCCTGCGCACCGAGGCCGAGCGCTTCGGCGGCGCCGGGGCGCAGGCTTTGCAGCACGACGTCGGCCTTGTCGAAAATGAAGGCCTTGAGGCGCGCGCACTCCGCGTCGTCCTTGAGATTCAGGGTCGTTCCGAGTTTGTCGCGGTTCATCGCCTGGAACACGCTCGATGAACCGCACCAGTCCGGCGGCCCCCAGGCGCGCGCATCGTCGCCCTTGGCCGGGTTCTCGACCTTGATCACTTCTGCGCCCAGCTGCGCCAGAATGCTGGCGCCGTACGGCCCCGCGATGCTGTGGCACAACTCCACCACGGTGACGCCCTTGAGTGGCTGGCCATCCGCCATGCCCTCGACTCCCGACAGTTCAGTCATCTTCGCTCGCCTTGTCGATATGTTGATTCGTTTCACTGCCGTGCCCGGCAGTGGCCCAGCCGGGATCGCCTCGTCCGGGTGGTGCGGCTGGTGTTGGCCGTTTCACGAGACACGCCGCACCTTGTTGAAACGATTCAATACTAGCAAGATGATAAGTTCGTCGCAAGCGATGAAACCAGATCAACTTGGCGCAGGACAACCAGAACAACATCGTAAAATTTCTACACCATCAAGATAAATTACTTTAAAAACAATAAATTATCTAACACGACGAGACTCCAACCTCCCACAACGAAGCGATCTTAGGGGTTAGCCCTTGGTTGACGCCTACTGGCAGATGGCCATAATTCTCAAATGAAACGTTTCTTTTGTCGCTGACGGAGACGCGCAAAACATGGGTCTTGCGCGATCGAAAAGACGTCGCCGGTGACATCGCCTTGACGCAGCGACAAAGACAATGAAACGATTCATGACCTGCTTGTAGAGTCAGAATGAGCGGCGCTCTTAAAAGTGGCGCAGCCGCCGCCGCAACAGGAGGATGGAGACATGAAGACATTAAGAAAGAAGCTGTTCGCCGTGACCTCGCTGTGCCTGTCACTGGCCTGCGGAGCCGCCCTTGCCGGCGCAGACGGCAAGGGCTACCCGGACAAGCCGGTACGCATCCTGGTGGGCTTCCCCGCCGGACAGACCACCGACATCATTGCCCGCATCTATGCGGAACATCTGGGCCAGGCGCTGGGGCAGGGCTTCGTGGTGGAGAACCGCCCCGGCGCCGGCGCGACCATCGCCGCGCGCGCGGTGGCGGAGGCCGCGCCGGACGGCTACACGCTGCTGATGAGCTCCAGCGGCCCGCTGACCATCAGCCCCTGGATCTACAAGAACACGCTGAAGTACGACCCGATCAAGGACCTGGAGCCCATCGGCCTGGTGATCCGGGTGCCGCAGGTGCTGGTCGCGAACAATGACTTCCCGGCCAACACCTTCGAGGAATTCATCCGCATCGCCAAGGAGCAGGGCCCTCGCCTGAATTACGCCTCGGGCGGCAACGGCATCACCAACCACCTGGTGATGGAAATGCTGAAGGACAAGGCCGGCCTGACCATTTCCCACGTGCCGTACAAGGGCGCCTCGGCGGCGATGACCGATCTGATGGGCGGCAGGGTTCAGGTCATGTTCGACAGCACGCCGGTCACGCTGCCGCTCCTCAAGAGCGGCAAGATCAAGGCGCTGGCCGTCAGCGGCGCGAAGCGCATCCCCTGGCTGCCGGACGTGCCGACCGTGGCCGAAAAGGGCTATCCGGGTTTCGAAGGCTCGACCTGGGCCGCGTTGCTCGCGCCTGCCGGAACGCCGCAGGCCATCGTCGACAAGTTGAATGCCCAACTGATACGCATCAACCAGATGCCCAAGGTCAAGGCGGCAATCCAGGACCTTGGCGCCGAACCGCAGGAGGGCACGCCCAGGCAGCTGGGGCAGTTCATGCAGGCCGAGCTGCAGAAGTACGGCCGCATCGTCACGGCGGCGAACATCCGGCTCGACTGACGGGGCGGGCGTGCCGCGCCGTCGCGGCGGCACGCCATCCATACGAACAGCCGCCCATGCCGATCGTCAAGGTCTTCATCGGACCGGGATCGATGCCGCGGGACCCGGCCGCCATCGACGCGCTCGTCGCCCGGGTGGCCGGCCACTGCGCCGCCACGCTCAAGGCCAGGCCGGAACTGGTGCAGGTCATGGCGGTGCCCTTGCTCGCCGAACCCTACGGCGCGGGAGTCCATGTGGAGGCGAACTTCCGCGAAGGCCCCTCGCGGCCGGCGGAGGTCGTGCAGCATTTCATGGACGCCATCGACGGCGACGTGCGCGCCCTGCTGCGCGTGCAGCCGCGCATACGGTGCTTTGCCGAAGCGCCGTGCCGGCTGTTCGCCAGGAACTAGCGCGCCCGCATGGCGGCAACGATGTCGCCGCCATGCGGGCACTTCGTCCCGCGCATCCCCTGCGCCACGCAATCCGGGCGACGGACGCGATGGCCGCCAGCCCGAAGAAAAACCCGCTTCCGGGCCAGGATCTTGCCGAGGATCCTAGCCGCCCTGCTTCAGCCTTCGGTAGATGGTGTTGCGCGACACCCCAAGCTCGCGCGCGGCCAGGCTGACGTTGCCGGCATGCCGGGCCAGCGCCTGGCGGATCAGGCCGGCCTCGGCATCGCGCAGCGGGGCGGCCGCGCCGCACGGCGCGGCGGGCGCGGAAGACGCGGAGGGCGTGGCGAGCGGGGCAACCGCGGCCGGCTCGTCGAGGAAATCCTCCGGCAGATGCGCCAGCCCGATCTCGTCCTCGCCTTCGGCCATGATCGCGGCGGTGCGCAGCACGTTGACCATCTGCCGCAGGTTGCCCGGCCACGGATGGCGCTGGAAGCGCGCCATCACCTCGCCCGACACGCGCAGCGGGTGCGCGCCGCCGCCGTGCGCGGCCTCGCACGGCGCGAGCTGCTGCGCCAGGATGCGCGCCACCAGCACCGGCAGGTCAGTGCGCTCGCGCAGCGCCGGCAGCGTGACCGCCAGCGCGTTGATGCGGTAGTAGAGGTCTTCGCGGAAGGTGCCGGCGGCGATCATCGCGCGCAGGTCGCGGTGGGTGGCGCAGAGGATGCGCAGGTCCACCGGGACCGCGCGCGCGGCACCCAGCGGCGTGACCGCGCGCTCCTGCAGCACGCGCATGAGCCGCACCTGCTGCGCCAGCGGCATGTCGCCGATCTCGTCGAGGAACAGCGTGCCGCCGTGCGCCTGCACCAGCTTGCCGGGGCTGCCGCGCCGGCGCGCGCCGGTGAAGGCGCCGTCCTCGTAGCCGAACAGTTCCGCCTCGATCAGCGATTCGGGAATCGACGCGCAGTTGACCGCCACGAACGGCGCCTCGCCGCGCGGCGAGGCGCGGTGGATGGCGCGCGCCAGCCATTCCTTGCCGGTGCCGGTGCGGCCGAGGATCAGGATCGGGATGTCGCGCCCGCGCACCTTCTCCACGCGCTGCAGCACGGCGGCCATGCGCGCGTCGCCGGTGTCCAGCGCGGCCAGCGGCGAGGCCTGGCGCGACGGCGCGGCGGGCGCCGCCGCGTGGCGCGCGGGCAGCAGCGGCGCGGTGCGCGCGAATACGTGCACGCGGCTCGGCAGCGTGAGGGTGAGCAGTTGCCCGCTGTCCGCGCCGCCGCGCTGCAGCGCGGCGCCCAGCGGCATGCCGAACAGCGTGGCGAAGTCCTGCCGGTCCAGCATGCCCGGCGACAGCCCGAGCTGGAACAGCCCGCTGCGGTTGGCGGCGAGGAAGGTGCCGTCGGGCGCGAACGCGGCCATGCCTTCGAACAGCGTGCCGACGAACTCCGGCCTGGCATGGAAGCGCACCAGCGCGCCTTCGGTGAAATGCGTGGCGAACAGGTGGTTCTCGATCATCTGCGCCGACATCCGCACCAGCGCCATCGTGTGTTTGTGGAAGCCGCGGTGGTCGCCGCTGACGTCGAGCGCGCCGAGGATCTCGCCGTGGGGCCCGGCGATGGGCGCGCACGAGCAGGTCAGCAGCCGGTTGGCGCGCAGGAAATGCTCACCGGCGTGGACCACGGCGGGGCGGGCCTCGGCCAGCGCGGTGCCGATGGCGTTGGTGCCCTTGCTCGACTCCGCCCACGACACGCCCGGCGCCAGCGCCACGCGCCGGGCGCGCTCGGCGAACTCGCTGTCGCCGAGGCTGTGCAGGATCACGCCGCCGCTGTCGGTGAGCAGCACCATGCTGTCGGTGCCGGCGATCTGCGCATGAAGCGTTTCCATCACTGGCAGCGCGTGCTTGTACAGCATCTGGCTGGCGTCGACCAGTTCGTGCAGCGCGCGCTGCGGCAGCGGATGGAAGTCCCCCGCGTGGGCGGCTTCGAGGCCGAAGCCGAGCGAGCGCGCGTGCGCGCGGGCCAGCAGGGAGGCGCGCTCCTGGTCGTCGGATGGTGTCGCGGCGTGGCGGGCAAGCGGGCTGCTCATGGCGGCTGGTCTCCTGTTCTGGATCCCGGCCTGGCCGGGTCTGGCCGTCTCGATGCGCGCGACCGGCGCGCATGGCAGCCTTGCCGCGAAACCTTATCACAAGCGGCCGGGGCCGGGCCAGCGCGCCGGCGCCGGCCGCGGGCCGGGTGTAAAGTACGTGCTTTCCCCGCTACCGCCGCGCCCGTGGCGCGCGCGCTTTCGAGAGGCACATGATGAGCATCGTGATAGACCGCTTCGACCACATCGTCCTCAACGTGAAGGACGTCGAGGCCAGCGCCGCGTGGTACGAAAGCGTGCTCGGCATGACGCGCGAGGATTTCGACTCGCGCACCGGCAAGCGGGTCTCGCTGCGCTTCGGCCAGCAGAAGATCAACCTGCGCCCGCTCGGCACCGACACCGTGGCGTGGTTCACCGGCGCGCGTCCCACCTCCGGCAGCGACGACCTGTGCTTCATCACGCGCAATTCGCCCGAGAGCGTGATCGCGCACTGGCTGGCGCACCACGTGCCGGTGGAGGCCGGGCCGGTGCACCGCACCGGCGCGCTGGGGCCGATGACGTCGGTCTACTGCCGCGATCCGGACGGCAACCTGATCGAAGTCGCGTCCTACCCGGCGCACTGAGCCGGGCTAGCGCTTGCCGTCGAGCAGGTCGTTGAGCAGGTCGTCGAACGCGGCCTGCGCGTCTTCGAGCGCCTGCAGCGCGGCGTCGAAGGTGGTCAGCGCCATCTTGGAGGGATTGCCGGTGCCTTGTGGCGGGAACTGCCCTTGCAGCGCCGTGAAGGCCACCTGCACCTGCCGCGTGGCGCCGACCACGCGCTCCATCGCCTGCGCTTCCTCGGCGCGTTTCTGGCCGGCCTGGGCCGGGTCGTTCTGCTCGCTCATGGGACTGGCTCCGTGCGCGGCCGCACGGGCCGCCGTTGATGTGTGGCCGTATCGTACAAGAAGACGCGCGGGAACCGGGCGCGCAAGAACTCGGCGGGGCCCGGCCCGGTCGAAGCCGTGGCCGCGCGCAATGCCGCGGGCCTGCGCGCCGTCCCCCGGCGGCGCCGGATAATTTCGCGAACCGAGCATGTCGTCATCCCTTTCCCGCAAGACGCTCGCCGCCGCCCTGCTCACGGCGGGCGGCTTCACCTTCTACTGGACCTATCTCACGGTGAACCAGGGCCGGCTGCTGTTCGACGCGCGCCGCCGGCCGCCGCGCGCGCTGCCCGCCGGCGTCGCCGCCTATTCGCACGAGGTGCCCGGCGGCCTGCTGCGCGGCTATGTGTACGGCGCGCCACCGGCACCGGACGGCGAGCGGACGCTGGCGCGGGAAATGGCGCAGGAAATGGCGCAGGAAACCGCGCGCGAAGCCGTGCGCGAAGCCGCGCGCGACCTGCTGTTCTACCTGCCCGGGCGCGGCGAGGACGTCCTCGTCACCATGCAATACCTGGCGTGGCTGCCGCCGGGGGTGGGCTTCGCCACGCTGGACTACCGCGGCGTGGGCCATTCGGACGGCGCGCCGTCCGAGGCCGCCGCCGTGGCCGACGCGAGCCAGTTCCTGCTGCACCTGCGCCGCGTCTTTCCCGGCACGCGCGTGCATGTGGTCGGGCGCAGCCTGGGCACCGGCGTGGCCATCCAGCTTGCGGACCTGCAGGATTTCGAAAGCCTGCAATTGATCACGCCCTACGATTCGCTGCTGGAGATCGTGCGCAAGCGCTTTCCGCTGGTGCCGCTGCGGCAATTGATGCGCCACCACTTCGATTCCATCTCCCATTGCAAGAAGGTGGTGCAGAGCACCAAGGTGCTGCTGGCCGAAAGCGACGACGTGGTGCCGCACGCCTGCTCGGAGCGCCTGATGGCCGCGTGGCCGATGCCGGTGGCGCAGGAAACGGTGCCGGGCACCGATCATTTCACCATCATCGAGCGGGCCGAGACCTGGCGGGCGCTGGCGGCATTCGCGCAG
Source organism: Cupriavidus sp. WS (assembly GCF_000395345.1). Classification (NCBI taxonomy): domain Bacteria; kingdom Pseudomonadati; phylum Pseudomonadota; class Betaproteobacteria; order Burkholderiales; family Burkholderiaceae; genus Cupriavidus; species Cupriavidus sp. WS. The sequence continues at coordinate 15,097 of NZ_AQPL01000234.1, forward strand.
CAGGTGGGCCTGCCGGGCGAGCGCCCGGCGCCGCTGGCGGCCGACGACGACGAAACCCCGGACCTGCGCGGCATGCCGGCGTGGGCGCCAAGGTAGAATGCGCGCATGAAACGAGTCGTAGCAAAGGCAGCCATCGCCACTTTGGCACTGGCCGCCGCCTCCACCCTGCTTGCCGGGTTCGCCGCCGTGGTGAGCCTGCGCCAGCTTCCCGACGTCGACGCCCTGCGTGACTACCGTCCCGACCTGCCGCTGCGCATCTTCACCAGCGACAACGTCCTGATCGGCGAATTCGGCACCGAGCACCGCGATTTCGTCCCGCTCGAGCGCATGCCGCGCCTGATGTCGGGCGCGCTGCTGGCGGCCGAGGACGACCAGTTCTACCAGCATGCCGGCGTGGACATCCCCGGCATCTTCCGCGCCGCGCTGGCCAACATCGGCGAGGGCTACGCGCAGGGCGCCTCCACCATCACCATGCAGGTGGCGCGCAACTTCTACCTCTCGCGCGAGAAGACGCTGTCGCGCAAGTGGTACGAGATCCTGCTGGCCTGGAAGATCGACCATTCGCTGCCCAAGGACCGCATCCTCGAGCTGTACATGAACCAGGTCTACCTGGGCGAGCATGCCTACGGCTTCGGCAGCGCCGCGCAGGCGTATTTCGGCAAGCCGCTGGACGCGCTCTCGCTGGCCGAGACGGCGATGCTCGCGGGCCTGCCCAAGGCGCCCTCGACCATGAACCCGGTGGCCAACTTCCAGCGCGCCAAGCTGCGCCAGCAGTACGTGCTCGGGCGCATGCAGGCGCTGGGCATGATCACGCACGAGCAATATCAGGCGGCCCGCCAGGAAACGCTGCAGGTGACGGGCGGGCGCAACGGCCGCTTCGACGGCCACGCCGAGTACGTGGCCGAGCTGGCGCGCCAGCTTGCCTACGAGCGCTTCGGCGACGAGGCCTACACGCGCGGGCTGAACGTCTACACCACGGTGTCGTCGGTGCGCCAGAGCCTGGCCTACGAGGCCGTGCACGCCGGCCTCGACCAGTACGGCCGGCGCCACGCCGGCGCGCAGCCGCCGCAGGCCGCGCTGGTCTCGCTCGACAGCAGGACCGGCGCCATCGAGGCCATGATCGGCGGCGCCGACTTCGGCACCAGCCGCTTCAACCACGCCACCCAGGCCGAGCGCCAGCCGGGCTCGACCTTCAAGCCGTTCATCTATTCGGCCGCGCTCGAGCGCGGCCTGTCGTCCAACACCATCATCAACGACGCGCCGCTCGATGTGTCGTCGCGCTGGCAGCCCGGCAACGACGACGGCAGGTTCCTCGGCGCGGTGAGCCTGCGCCAGGCGCTGGCCGAGTCGCGCAACCTGCCGGCCATCCGCACACTGCAGGCCATCGGCATTCCCTACGCGGTGGACTACGCCGGCAAGTTCGGCTTCGCCGAGCAGCAGTTGCCGCGCTACCTGCCGATGGCGCTGGGCACCGGCACCACCACGCCGCTGCGGCTGGCCGCCGCCTACGGCGTGTTCGCCAGCGAGGGCTACCGCACCGAGCCCTACCTGATCGACCGCATCAGCGACGGCACCGGCAACGTGCTGTTCAGCGCGGCCAGCGAGCCGCAGCCGCGCCGCGTGATCCCCGCGCGCAACGCCTACGTCATGAACAACCTGCTGCGCAGCGTCGTGACCAGCGGCACCGGCGCCGGCCTGCAGCGCTACCTGCACCGCGCCGACGTGGCGGGCAAGACCGGCACCACCAACGACTCGGTGGACGGCTGGTTCGCCGGCTACGCGGCCGGCGTCGTCACGGTGGCGTGGATGGGCTTCGACGACAACCGCACGCTGGGCCGCCACGAATTCGGCGCCACCACGGCGCTGCCGATCTGGGCCTCGTACATGGAGGGCCGCCTCGCCGGCCAGCCCGAGGAAGCGCTCGCCACGCCCGCCGACCTGGTGCGCAGCGGCGACGACTGGCTCTATCCGGAATACGCCGACGGCAGCCACGGCATCGCCTCGCTCGGCTTCCCGCCGCCCGCGTCGGCGCCGGACCCCGCCGCCGACGCGCAGCAGGACGGCATGGCCGCGCCCGGCGTGCCCGGAGCGCCCTTCGGCGCGCCCGCCGACCCGCTCAAGGCCGCCTCGCCGGCCACGCCGGCGGCGACCGCGCCGCGCGCGCCGCAGCCGAGCACCTGACCACCGCCCCGCCGCGCGCCCACGCCGCCGGCCACACCGACCCGCTCGCCCCTCTTCGATGCCGACAAGCCTGTCCCCCTACAACGGCCTGCTGATCTGGGCCGTGGCCGCCGCGGCCACGGTCGGCGTGATCACGCGGCCGTTCCGCCTGCCCGAGGCCTTCTGGGCCGTGGCCGGCGCGCTGCTGCTGTGCGTGACCGGCCTGCTGGCCGTGCCCGACGCGCTGGCCGCCGTGGCGCGCGGCTACGACGTCTACCTGTTCCTGGGCGGCATGATGCTGGCGGCCGAACTGGCGCGCAAGACCGGGCTGTTCGACCACGTGGCGGCGCTCGCGGTGCGCAGCGCGCGCGGCTCGGCGCGGCGCCTGTTCGTGCTGGTCTACGGCATCGGCACGCTGGTCACGGTGTTCATGTCGAACGACGCCACCGCGGTGGTGCTCACGCCCGCCGTGCTCGCGGCCACGCGCGCCGCGCGCGTCAGGCACCCGCTGCCCTACCTGTACAGCTGCGCCTTCATCGCCAATGCCGCGAGCTTCGTGCTGCCGGTCTCGAACCCCGCCAACCTGGTGGTGTTCGGCGAGCACATGCCCACGCTCGCGGGCTGGCTGGCGCGCTTCGCGCTGCCCTCGGCGCTGGCGATCGCCGCCACCTTCGCCGCCTTGTACTGGACCCAGCGCCACGCGCTCGCCGAGCGCATCGCCACCGACGTGCCGGTGCCGCCGCTGTCGCCCGAGGCGCGGCTGACCGCGGCCGGCATCGTGGTCATGGGCGTGGTGCTGCTGGCCGCGTCGCTGCTCGGCGCCGATCTCGGCTGGCCGACCTGCCTGGCCGGCGTGGCCACGCTGGCGCTGGTGTGCGCGCGCCGGCCCGCCCTGTGCATGCCGGCGCTGCGCGAGATTTCCTGGGGCGTGCTGCCGCTGGTGGCGGGCCTGTTCGTGCTGGTGGCGGGGCTGGAGAAGACCGGCGTGATCGCGCAACTGGCGGCCACCATGCAGGCGCTGGCGCGGCACGCGCCCGCGACCGGCACGTGGCTGCCGGGCGCGGTGGTGGCGCTGGCCGCCAACGTGGTCAACAACCTGCCGGCCGGGCTGATCGCCTCGTCCGCGCTGGCGGCGGGCCATGCCGGCACCGGCGTCGCCAGCGCGGTGCTGATCGGCATCGACCTCGGGCCCAACCTGTCCGTCACCGGCTCGCTGGCCACGCTGCTGTGGCTGACCGCGCTGCGGCGCGAGGGCCAGAACGTGGGTGCGGGGCAATTCCTGCGCCTGGGCGCGCTGGTGATGCCGGTGGCGCTGGTGCCCGCGCTGGCCTGCCTGCTGTGGTGACGGACGGTCAGGACCGCGGCGGGATCATTTCGTCAGGCAGATGATGATGGCGATGATCCCGAGGCCTGCCAGGGTGAGCAGAAGATAAGCAAGCATCGGCAGCAGGTGATGTGGGCGTGCCTTCAGTATGGAGAGGCCGCCACGGCACTGCCGTAGGGCGATGGCTGATTCGCGGCGGCGGGTGTCCTACAGGCCATCGCCCGCGCCCGCATCAAGGTCGGGGCTGGCCCAGCAGGTCCGCCAGCGCTTCCATCGCGAGCGGCTTGGCCAGGTGGAAATCGAAGCCGGCCGCCGCGCCGCGGGCGCGGTCGGCCTCCGAGGCGTAGCCGCTCAGCGCGATCAGCCGCGTGCGCGCGAACGCCGGCAGTTCGCGCAGGCGCCGCGCGAGCGCGAAGCCGTCCATGCCGGGCAGGCCGATGTCGATCAGCGCGAGGTCGGGCGCCAGCCCGGGCGCGCAGCCGGCCGCGATGGCGAGCGCGTCCTCGCCGCTGACCGCCAGCCTGACCTCGTGGCCGTCGAGCTCGAGCAGCGTGCCCAGCGCGCTCAGGCCTTCGGCGTTGTCGTCGACCAGCAGGATGCGCAGCGGCGCCAGCGCGCCGCGCGCGGCGGGCACCCCGGCCGCGGCCGCGCACACCACCGGCAGCCGCGCCTGCACCTCGGTGCCGAGCCCCTTGCCTTCGCTGCGCACGGCGACCGTGCCGTGGTGCAGCTCGACCATGCGCTTGACGATCGCCAGCCCCACGCCGAGCCCGCCGCCGTGGGCGTCGCCCGCGAACTGGCTGAACATGTCGAGCACATTGGGCAGGTCGGCCGGCTCGATGCCGATGCCGTTGTCCTTGACGGTGATCACCAGCATGTCGAAGCAGCCGGCGGCCCCGGCCTGCGCGTCCTCCGTCTCTGCCGCCGCTGCCGCCTCTGCCGCTGCCGCCTCCGCCGGCTCGACCCGCACCGACAGATCTATCGCGCCGCCGCGCGGCGTGTACCGGATCGCGTTGGACAAGAGGTTGGTCACGACCTGCGTGAGCCGCGCCGCGTCGGCATGGACCGTCACCGGCGCGTCGGGCAGGTCGGTCGTGAGCACGTTGCCGTGCCATTCGATGTCGGCCGCCACCGCGGCCAGCGCGTCGGCCACGATGTCCTGCATGCCGGCCCGGGTGCGCACGATCGGAATCTTGCCCTGCTTGATGCGCGAGGCGTCGAGCAGGTCGTCGGTGAGCCGCTTGAGCTGGCGCATCTGGCGCTCGGCGATGTCGAGCATGCCGGCCGCGGACTGCTGCTGCGCCGCGAGCCGGCGGCCGGCCTTGATCGCGCTGTCGATGGCGGCGATGGGATTGCGCAGCTCGTGCCCGAGCATGGCGAGGAACTCGTCCTTGCGCGTGTCCGACAGTTGCAGCGCCTCGCGCGCGGCCTTGGCCTGCGCCGCCTCGGCGATGGCGGCATCCTTGCTGCGCGACATGCTCAGCACCGCGCCGGCGAAGCTGGCGAGGCTGTCCAGCAGCCGGCCGTCTTCCTCGTCGAAACGGCGCCCCGGCGCGTGGGCCGCGACCCAGATGGTGCCCCACGGCTCGCCGTCGCCGGGAATCGGCACGACCAGCTCCTCGACCATCTCCGGCGCGAGCGCGGGCAGGCACGAAAAATACCGCTGCGGATAAGCGAACAGCTGCGCGCTGCCCAGCTCCAGCGTGATGCCGGAGGGGCTGTCGTCGCAGGGCACGGCATGGCCGGCCACGGCGGCGGCGAGGCCCGCGGTGGCGGTCCAGCGCAGCGCCGCGGTGCCGTCGCCCTCGGTCTCGGGCAGGCTGATGCCAGCGCTGCCCGCGCCGCATAGTTGCAGCGCGGAATCGGCCAGCGATTGCAGCAGCGCAAGGTCGGAGGACACCAGCGCGCGCGCAAGGCGGCGCAGCGCCACGCACTCCGCCGCGTAGTCGGGCGAGCGGGCCGCGCGCCTGCCCAGCTCGCCGGTCGTCAAGGCGCCCGCGCGGCGCGCGCGCAGCAGCGAAGGGGATGGTGAGGTCATGCGGGTCGCTCCCCGGAACCGCGGCGGGTTCCCTGGCGGACGCGGGCGCGCCGGGTGCGCGCGGGGCGTCCTGCCTGCGGGCAATGGTAGCGGATTTGCACCGGCCCCGACCGCGCGCGGGCTGCGCAGGACACGCGGCGGCACGCGCGCGGCCCCGCCCCGGTGGCGCGGCGGGACACCCCGCCAC
>NZ_AQPL01000235.1:0-3049 GCF_000395345.1 Cupriavidus sp. WS
CGGGACACCCCGCCACACGCGGGTGGCGAAAACGCGATACGCGAATCTACTTAAGAAGTTTCCCTAGGCACGATGAGAGTGGTCTGAATTTAAGATAGGGAGGACAGCCCGAAGTACAGGAGGGCATGATGCGCCCGCACAATGCAACGGAAAAGGATTGCCAGGACGTGCTGGATCTGCTGGCGGCCTGCGGCCTGCCGCTCGACGGCGTGGCGAGCCAGATCGGCAACTTTCTAGTGGTCCGCGACAACGCGGGCCTGCTTGGCTGCGCCGGCGTGGAGAATCACGGGCAGGTGGCGGTGCTGCGCTCGGTGGCCGTGGCCGGGCGCGCGCGCTCGGCCGGGCTCGGCGAACTGCTGGTGGCCGCGATGCTGGCCGAGGCGCGCACGCGCGGCGCGCAGTCGGTGGTGCTGCAGACCACCACCGCGGCCGGCTATTTCGCGCGGCTGGGCTTCGAGCAGATCGAGCGCGCCTGCATGCCGCAGGAACTGCGCGACGCCATCTCGCTGCGCGAGGCCTGCCCGTCCTGCGCCACGGTGATGCAGGCCGCGCTCTAGCGCGGCGCGCGCCCGGCCCCGCGCCGCCCTCGTTTGCCGTGCGGCGCCGCCGCCCCGCCGCGTGCTGTTGCGCGCGGCGCACCCCGGCGCGCGGAACGGCGTAGGATATGGCCTTGCCGGCGCCGCGCGAGACCGCGCGGCGCCCGTCCTTCACCTTCGATCACCACCGCACGATATGGAATCCGACCACCAGGCATCTCCGCCGCAACGCGACGAGGCGGCAGACAGCGTGTCGTCCCGCATACGGTCGCGCCTGCAGGCGGCGCGCGAACGCTTCCACGCCAACGACAACATCGCGGCGTACATCGAGCCGGGCGAGCTCGACGCGCTGCAGGAGGAAGTGCAGTCGCGCATGGAAGACGTGCTGCGCAGCCTCGTGATCGACACCGAGAGCGACCACAACACGCGCGAGACCGCGCGCCGCGTGGCCAAGATGTACCTGAAGGAAATCTTCGCGGGGCGCTACGTCAGTCAGCCCAACGTCACCGAGTTCCCCAACGCCGAGCGCATCAACGAGCTGATGATCGTGGGCCCGCTGCGCGTGCGCAGCGCGTGCTCGCACCACCTGTGCCCGATCATCGGCAAGCTGTGGGTGGGCGTCATGCCCAACCAGCATTCGAACCTGATCGGGCTGTCGAAATACGCGCGCCTGGCCGAATGGATCATGTGCCGCCCGCAGATCCAGGAAGAGGCCGTGACCCAGGTGGCCGACCTGCTGCAGGAGAAGATGAGCCCGGACGGGCTGGCCATCGTCATGGAGGCCGAGCACTTCTGCATGCACTGGCGCGGCGTGCGCGACACCGACGCCAAGATGACCAACAGCGTGATGCGCGGCTCCTTCCTCAAGGACGACAGCCTGCGCCGCGAGTTCCTGACCCTGCTGGGCCGGCACCGGGACTAGCCCGGGCCGCGCGCGCCACCGACCCGACCACCGACACCACGGGAGACATCATGCTCGTACGCCTGCTCTATGCCAGCCGCGCATGCCAGCCGGCCTATCCCGCGCTGGTCGACGACATCGTCGCCACCAGCGTCGCCAACAACCCGAAGCACGGCATCACCGGCGTGCTGTGCTACGGCAACGGCATCTTCATGCAGGCGCTCGAAGGCGGACGCAACGAGGTCTCGCGCCTGTATCGGCTGATCGCGCGCGACGCGCGCCATGAGGACGTGGTGCTGCTGCACTACGAGGAGATCCTCGCGCGCGAGTTCGCCGGCTGGGCGATGGGCCTGGTCAACACGGGCAAGGTCAACATGGCGACCATCCTGAAATACTCCGCGCACGGCGAGCTCGATCCCTACCGCACCAGCGGGCTGGCCTCGCAGGCCCTGCTCAAGGAGCTGATCGCGGGGGCGTCGATCGTGGCGCGCACCTCGGAGCGGCACCGCCTCTGAGCGCGCGGCCCGCGCCGGCGGGAGCGCAACGCAACGACATCGACCACATCAAACGACATCAACGACAGGAAGACTCTGTGAGCGCGAACTTCAATCCCGGCGCGGCAGCCGCACTGCTGGCCGACGCCTGCCAGCGCGGTGCGCAAATGCGCGACCTGCCCGCCGCGGCCAAGCCCGCCACGCTGGCCGAGGGCTATGACGTGCAGGACCGCTTCATCGCCGCCCTCGGCGATCCGGTGGCGGGCTGGAAGCTGGGCGTGGGCAGCGCCAGCGCCATGCGGCGCGCGGGACTGTCGCGCCCGCTGGCGGGCCAGGTCGGCGCCTCGCGCTGCCTGGACGCGGGCGGCACCGTGACGGTTCCCGCGGGCGCCGTGGCCACCATCGAATTCGAGATCGCGGTACGGCTCGCGCGCGACGTGCCGCCGCAGGCGGAAGCGCTCGCGCCGGCCACGCTGGCGGCGCTCGTCGACAGCGCGCAGGTCGCCTTCGAGGTCGTGCTGTCGCGCTACGAGGACCGCGGCGCGGTCGGCATGCCGGCCTTTGCCGGCGACAACGTGGGCTTCCACGCGCTGGTGCTGGGCCCGCGCATCGACGCCGAGCGCATGGAGGACGTGCGCGCCAGCGCCAGCGTGACGCTCGACGGCGAGGTGCGCGCGCTGCCGCTGGCCGGCGACGACGCCATCTATCCGCTCGAAGCATTGCAGGCGCTGCTGGCGCATGCGGCCGAGCGCGGCATCACCTTGCGCCGCGGCGCCGTGATCACCACCGGCACCCTGACCCGGCCGTTCGACGTGCCGCCCGGCGCGCACGAGATCCGCGCCGTCTACGCGGGCGGCGAGCTGCCGATGCGGCTGGCCTGCCTGCCCTGACCGCGGGCACCGGTTGCCGGCATCGAGCACCGATGCCGGCTGCCGCTATTGACAATTCCTTAAGATTTCACATATTCCGACTTTCGCCCGGTGCCCGGCCGCTCCCTGTTATCCACACTTTGTGTGGATAACACTGTCGACAAGCTCCGCAAACGGCGCTGGCAGGCGGACCCCATCGGACTGCCCACAAAACGGGCAACTGCCGTGCGGCGGCTTCGCCGGCGGCCC
>NZ_AQPL01000236.1:0-19703 GCF_000395345.1 Cupriavidus sp. WS
GGCTTCGCCGGCGGCCCGCCTACTCTGGAACGGACACGCGCGTCAAGGAATGTGAAGGGCGCTCGCGCCATGCGATGCCGCGCCGGGCGCGCGCGGGAAAACGGCGCCGAAGTGAGCGCGTGCCCGCGTGGCCGGCGCGCCGCCCCGGCCACGCGGGCGGGCACCGGCAAACCCGCGCGGCGGGCATCGCGCGGCGGGCGACGGACATCGGCGGCGGGCTAGGCGGCGAGTTTCGCCGCCGCGTCGCGCAGCGCGGTGCGCAGGCCCTCTTCCACCACCGGGTGGTAGTACGGCATGGCCAGCATCTGCTCCACGGTGAGCGCCTGCTGGTAAGCCCAGGCCAGCAGGTGCGCGATGTTCTCGGCGCGCGGGCCGGTCCATTCGGCGCCGAGGAAGCGCCCGCTGCGCTTGTCGGCATAGACGTGCATCAGCCCGCGGTTCTTCAGCATCACGCGGCTGCGGCCCTGGTCCTCGAAGCTGACCTCGCCGGTGACGAAGCTGTCCGGCGCGAGGTCCGCGTGGCGCTGGCCCACCATCGCGATCTGCGGGTCGGAGAACACCACGCCGATCGGCGCGCGGCGCGCCAGCGGGCGCACCGCGGGATAGGCGGCGGCGTTCTCGCCGGCGGCCTTGCCTTCGTCGGCCGCTTCGTGCAGCAGCGGCAGCACGTCGTTGGCGTCGCCGGCGATGAACACCGGCGCCGTGCCGCATTGCAGCGTGGCCGGGTCGAACACCGGCACGCCGCGCCAGTCGAGCTCGAGGCCGCTGTTCTCCAGCCCCAGGTTGCGCACGTTGGGCACGCGGCCGGTGGCGGCCAGCGCGTAGTCGAAGCGCTCCGTGACCGGGTTGCCGTCGAGGCCGGTGAAGCTGATCACCACCTCGTCGCCGTCGCGCCGCATCTCGCCCAGCGCCGCATCGGGATCGATGTAGAACTCCTGGCTGAAGCTGGCCACGGCGTTGGCCTTGATGGCCGGATCGGTGAGCGGGCCGACGCCGCCGCGCAGGCCGAACACGCGCACGTGCACGCCCAGGCGCGACAGGGCCTGGCCCAGCTCGAGGCCGATCACGCCGGGACCGAACACCGCCACGCGGCGCGGCAGGTCGTCCCACGCGAACACGTCGTCGTTGACCACCAGGCGGTCGCCGAACGCCTTGAGCGGCGGCGGCACCATCGGGCTGGAGCCGGTGGCGATCACCACGCGGCTGGCGCGCACCGTGGTGTGGCCGTCCACCGCCAGCACGGTGTTGTCGATGAAGCGGGCGTAGCCGCGGATCTTGTCCTCGGCGGGAATGCCGTCCACGCTGCGCACCACGAAGCCGACGAAGCGGTCGCGCTCGCGCTTGACGCGGTCCATCACCTCGCGGCCGTCGACGCGGATGGCGCCGTCCACGTGCACGCCGAACGGCGCGATGTGGCGCAGCTCGTGCGCGGCCTCGGCCGCCGCGATCAGCAGCTTGGAGGGCATGCAGCCCACGCGGGCACAGGTGGTGCCGTAGGGGCCGCCTTCGATGATGACGGCGCGCTTGCCGGCGGCGCGCGCGGCGCGGTACGCGGCCAGGCCGGCGGTGCCGGCGCCGATCACGGCCACGTCGGTGTGGATGGTCTGCACGGTCTGCTCGCTCTGCGTGGTGGTCATGACGATGTCTTTCCTGGTGGAGTCTGCTTCAATCAGCGGACCCGATGGCAGCAGCCGGTGCCGCCATCGGGTCCGCCGACTGGGGGCGCGGCACTCGGCGTGCCGCGCCCTTGCGGCGGTGAAGCGTCAAACTGGAAACATGGGGCGTGCGCGGACGCCCGGCGCGCTCAGCGCGCGAGGTAGGCCTCGAGCGCCTCGGCGTCGCCGACCAGGCTGCCGTTGATGAAGATCTGCGGCGCGGTCATGTTGCCGGACACGGCGCCCAGCACCTTGCCGCGGACCTTGTGCTCGAGCGGCACGTCGATGTACTCGTAGCCGTTGTCGGACAGCATCTGCTTGGCCTTGGCGCAGAACGAGCAGCCCACCTTGGAGAAGACCACGACCTGGTCGGGCTTCCTGGCGTCCGGGGCGATGTAGCCCAGCATGGTGTCGGCGTCCGAGACCTTGAACGGGTCGCCCGGCTCTTCCGGCTCGATGAACATCTTCTCGACCACGCCGTCCTTGACCAGCATCGAATAGCGCCAGCTGCGCTTGCCGAAGCCGAGGTCGGTCTTGTCGACCAGCATGCCCATGCCTTCGGTGAACTCGCCGTTGCCGTCGGGAATCATGACGATGTTTTCCGATTCCTGGTCCTTGGCCCATTCGTTCATCACGAAGGTGTCGTTGACCGAGACGCACAGGATCGCGTCCACGCCGTGCTTGGCGAAGACCGGGGCCAGCTCGTTGTAGCGCGGCAGGTGGGTCGACGAACAGGTCGGGGTGAACGCGCCGGGCAGCGAGAACAGGGCGATGGTCTTGCCCTCGAACAGGTCGGCGGTGGTCACCGTCTTCCATTCATTGTTTTCGCGGACGCGGAACGAGACGTTGGGGACGCGTTGACCTTCACGGGATTGCAGCATGGGTAGGGCTCCTGGGTGGCTTGGGGGTGGATGGCCGCGTGTTGCAGCGAAGACCCGATTCTGGGGGGACGGTCTTTATTTGTACAATTTATCGTCACAAATACGGCGATTGCAAATTACTATCGATACGCCATAGCACGGACCTATCGCGCCGAAAGCGGCGCGCGAACGGGCCGGGCCGGCGGACCGGGGAGGCGGGGGAAACGATGCGGGAGGGAAGGAAGGCACCCGGGCGGGCGCCCGGGCGAGGGGAAGCGAGGGGAAGCGAGGAGAGGCGAAGCGGGCGCTACATGTCCTTGAGCCACCGCGACTCGACAAAGCCGCGGTCGTTGTAGAGGCGCATCAGCGTGTCCTTGGGAACGGCCTTGAGGCGCGACTTGGCGATCTTCCCGCCGCCGCCCTCCTCCCACGCGGACTCCCAGACGGTCGCCAGCGTCAGCGCGCCGTCGACCATCCGGGCGATCGTCGCCTCGCCGAGTTCCGCCCACATGGCGTCGAGCTGGCCGCGCCCCTTGTTCCTGAGGTAGCAGTCCACCACCGTCTCGGGCGGCAGCGCGGCGATCGTGCGCCGCATGAGCTGGACCACGGCGTCGGCCGCGGCGTCGCCGCCGGTGAAGCGCTTCTTCACGCGCTTGCCCCTGGCCTGCCGCGCCATGCGCGCGACCAGGTCGGGCGCGTTCGCGTCCAGCATCGCGGTCTCGTAGACCGAATGGACCTTTTCCTCCTCCGGGTGGCCCGGATGCCCGTGGTGCAGCTCGGAGACGTGCAGCGGCTGGCAGCCGTCGCCGATGTAGTGGGCCAGCACGCCGGCGGCGCAGACGTAGCCCGCCACGTCGCCGTCGCCGGCGAAGCCGACCATCGCCTCGTAGAGCTGCCTGACGCGGAACGGCAGCGCCCCGCGGTGCTCGTCGGCCGGGGACGGCGCCAGGGCATCGTAGAAGCGGGTCCAGGCCTGCGCCGTGCGCGAGGTCTTGTCCGCCGCCCACAGCGCGAGCAGCGTCTGCCCGGCGAATTCGCCCTCGCCGGGCTGGTCCATGTCCGCGAAGTGGTTGGCCTCGTCCATCTTGCGCGTGTAGCGCCACACCAGGTCCGGCACGTCGGCCAGCGCGACGAAGGCGGTGCGATCGCTCGCGCCGGGCAGGTTGCCGGCGCTGACGTCCTCGTCGCTCACCGAGATGCGCTGCGCGTTCGCGGCGAGCAGCGTGGCCAGCTCCGGCGCGCCGGCCATGAAGCAGGCCGCGTAGCCGATCTTGTAGTGGCCGACCTTGCCCCAGTACTGGCTGTGCCCGACGTTCCAGTCGCGCACGATCTCGACGTCGAGCTGGCGGCATACCGCGCTCAGCGTGCTGGCCAGCGCGAACTCCACCGGCTGCGCGCCGGCGCCGAAGAAGCCCTGCCCGCCCCACTGGATGCCGACCGGGCGGTACGCCCGCGTGCGCGCGTTCCCGCCCTGCCCGTCCTCCGCGCCCGGTCCCTCCTCCCCGGCCTTGCCGTCGCCGAGCGCCAGCGCGTCCGCGGCTTCGTCCCAGAACCACAGGCTGCCGGAATCGCCCGGGCGCGTGTCCACCGAGGCGGCGCCGGCCCGCGGCCCGATCAGCAGCTCGGCCACGTGGTCCGTGCCGCCGAGCGTGGCATAACGGAAGAACAGCCCCTGTATCTCGCCGCGCGCGCCGCCCTTGTCCGCGCCGGCCGCGCGGGCGAACACCGGGCAGCCGATGATGTCGAGGCTGAGCGTGTTGGCGTTGATGTCGAGCGGCGCCCCGATGCGGCCGACGCCGAGCACCTGGCAGGTCCACGACTGGATGTCGTCGATCAGCACCAGCCCGGCATCCAGCGTGACCAGCGTCTGCACGCCCGCGAAGCCGGGATAGAGGTCGGACAGCGGGTACTTGCCCGCCATGCGGCCCTCGGCGGTGCCGAGCTGGCGCTTGCCGCCGCGGTCGTAGGTGTAGAGGCGCTCGCCGGCATCGCCGGCCACGTGGCTGCTGGTCAGCGCGTAGGAGTACGCGCCGTCGGACACGATGCCGCCGATGGTGCCGCGCAGGGTGGTGCCCTGCGCGTCGCGGAAGATCGGATAACCGCCGCCGACGAGACCGGTCGGAAAGGACAGGCCGGCGCCGGCGGACAGGTCGGCCTGCCGCCGCGAGGCCAGCACCACGCAGGTGGGCACCACGCGCCCGTCCGGCAGGTACAGCCGGGGCGGGACGATGGCCTCCGGATGCCGGCTGAGCGTGTCGAGCCCGACCCACGTATCCACGAACACCAGCACCGCGGGCCACGACCAGTCCCGGATGACGCTGTTCTCGAGCGTCCTGGGCGGGGCGCCCGCGCCCGGCGGGCGGTGGCTCAGCCGCGGATCGCTGGCGTTGTCGTCGTCCTTGCGGATGCGGTAGCGGCCCACCGCGGTGCCCACCACGTGCGGCAGGTTGGCGATGTGGACGTGATAGCGGTCCCGCGCTTCGAGCAGGTCCTGCACGGTCAGCGACTTGAATTCGGTGCGGCGCGCGAATCGGTCCACGGGCTCCCCTCCTGCGTGGCGTTTGTGGTGGGTCCGGTGCCGGGACGCGCGGGTCTTTCCACCCTTTCGCGCTTCCGTCCGCTCGTCTCTTCGTGCTCCGGCCGTTGGCCGCAGGCGGCCCGCGGGCACGCGCGCGGCGAAGGCCGTCCACCGGTTGCTGGGAATTATGTGCAATGGCCGGGAATTACCCAATAACCAATATTTACATCTGATATTCGAAATGCTTGTCGCATCTCCCATGTCAATTCCGTGACAGGTGAATTTGATTTTTCATTCGAATTTCCGAATATCGGAATGCCGCAAAACATCGCCACGGCATACCGCCGAAAGCACCGTCCTCGGACCGCGTCGGATTCCTCCGTCACCGCGCAAAGCGCCACAACGCAAGCCATTTTCGCCAACGGCCCGCCGGAACGAGGCCGGCGCCGGAGCCGAGGCACGGGGAAAGCACCTGCCCTTCCCAGGCCGCGCGTCCTAGGCAATGGCGTACCCCAGCACCGGAAAGGGCCGACATCTATTTCGGATATTTCGCAACGCAACTGCCCAAGGCGGCCTTTACATTTGTCACAATTGCCGCCCCCGATCCAGCGGCCTCCTCCAGGCCCCGGCAGCTCACCCAGTTCCTGCCGGCCCCCCTGCCTTTGACGAGAAATGCCTTATGTGCCGCTGTTTTCCCCCATGCTCCGCCAATAGTCTGCCGCCTCGGGGAACGCATCTGCCGGCCACGTGGCAGCCGCGCCGCCTGGCCCGCTGCCTCGCGGCGTCGCTGCTGGCGCTGTGCCTGCCCGCGCAGGCGGATCCGGCCCCGGCCACCGCCATGCCGCCCGCCGCCCCCTTCAGCCTGCAGCTTCGCCTGGCGCCCTCGCCGGCCGCGGGCGGCGCGCAGTGGGCGGCGCCGCTGCCGGACAGCCCGGCGCTGGCCGCCTGGCGCCGCGCCGGCGCCGGCCTGCGGGTCGGCGTGGCGGGCAACTACCTGCCGCCGTTCGACCTGGTCGACCTGGAAGGGGAATACCGCGGGATCTCGGCCGACTATCTCGCCGTGCTCGCCGCGCGCATGGGCGTGCCGCTGCGCGTCATGCGCTACCCGTCGCCGCAGGCCGCGCGGCGCGCGCTCGACCAGGGCGCGGTCGACCTCGTCACCACCGTGCTGGACGGCCAGCCCGGCGGCCTGCGCACCGCGCCCTACCGCGCGCACCGCCTGGTCGAAGTCATCTCGCGCCGCGACAGCCGCCACAACGAGGCGACGCGCGCCATCGGCTACCTGCGCGGCGAGGTCTCGCCCGCCGCGCTGGAGCAGGCCTACCCGGACGCGCCGCTGCGCGCGTTCGACAACCTGCTCGGCGCGCTCGACGAACTGGTGCGCAAGGCGGACTTCGTGATGGTCACCAGCGCCGCCGCGGCCAGCTACCTGATCGACCAGTACAGCTACGGCGAACTGACCGCGCGCAACTTCGCGCCGATCACCCCGGAGGGCGTGCGCTTCGCCGTCGCCGACCCCGCCCTGGGCAGCCTCGTCGAGCGCGCGCTGGCCGGCCTGCCGGCGGCGCTGCAGCGCCAGATCGACAATGCCTGGGTGCCCGGCTCGCTCGAATTCCACCTCGCCGACAAGCTCAACCTGTCTGCCGCGGAAAGCGCCTGGCTGGCGCGCCACCGCGACGTGCGCTACCTGGCTTCGCGCGATCTCGTGCCGTTCCAGTTCATCGGCGCCGGCCAGCAGCTCGAAGGGCTGACCGAGCAGGTGCTGCAACTGGTCGGGCAGCGCACCGGACTGCGTTTCGTGCCGTACTGGCCGGCCACCGCGGCGACGGCCAGCGCCGACCTCGACAGCGGCGCGCTGGACGTCGTGCCGATCCTGCCGATCAACCATCCGGACGCCGGCACCGGCAGCCTGCCGGTGAGCGCGCCGTACTACTCGGGCAACTGGGTGGTGGTCGCGCAGGCCGGCGACGACAGCATCCACAGCGTGGCCGACCTCGCCGGCAAGGTCGTCGCGGGGCCGCCGTTCAACGGCATCCAGGAACTGGTGGGCGCCAGCTACCCGGTCAGCCGGCGCGAGACCGGCACCTACGAGGAAGCGTTCCGCATGGTGGCCGCGGGCAAGGCGGACGCCACCATCGCCAGCGCCTTCATGGCCGACTACATGCTCAAGCGCGCCTACGCGGGCCGGCTGCGCATCGCCGCGGCGACGGGCGGCATGCCGCTCGAGGTCGGCCTCGGCGTGACCCGGCAGCACCCGGAGCTGCTGGCCATCCTCAACAAGGCCCTGCTCAGCATCTCGCGCGACGACCTCGGCGCCATGCGCGCGCAATGGACCCAGGCCGGCGTGCCGGTGCTGGCCTGGCGCCAGTTGCTGCCGTGGCTGATCGCCGGCGCGGCCGTGCCGCTGGTGGTGAGCGCGCTGTTCCTGGGCTGGGTGACGTCGCTGCGGCGCCAGGTCACGCAGCGCAGCGCGGCCGAGCACGCCCTGCTGGACCAGCTCGCGTTCCAGGCCACGGTGCTGGACGGCATCCCGCAGCCGATCTTCCTGCGCGACAGCGCGCTGCGCATGATCACCTGCAACCGCGCCTACGAGGCGGCGCTCGGCACCTCGCGCGAAGTGCTGCGCGGCACCGCGCCGTCCTATGCGCGCGCCGTGATCAAGCCCGATATCGGCTCGCAGGAGCAGATGGACATCTACCGGCGCGTGCTGGACACCGGCCAGCCCTTCGCCGCGGACCGCCGCCTGATGGTCGACGGCGTGGCGCGCAGCGTCACCAGCTGGGTGACGCAGCTGCGCCGCGCCGACGGCGGCACCGCCGGCATCGTGGGCGGCTGGATCGACGTGACCGAGCGCGAGCAGATGCTGGCCGAGCTGGCCGGCGCCAAGGACCGCGCGGAGGCCGCGAACCGCGCCAAGTCCACCTTCCTGGCCTCGATCAGCCATGAGATCCGCACGCCGATGAACGCCATCCTCGGCATGCTGGAACTGATGCTCACGCGCCGCCGCGGCGAGCACGACCGCGAGCAGCTCGGCACCGCGCACAGCGCCGCGACCTCGCTGCTGTCGCTGCTCGACGACATCCTCGACCTGTCCAAGATGGAAGCCGGGCAGTTCACGCTGCAGCCGCGCGCGGCGAGCCTGCGCGACGGCCTGCAGGAGGTGGCGCGCATGTTCCGCCCGGTGGCGTCGCAGAAAGGGCTGGCGCTGACGCTGGACGCGGACGCGGCGGTCGCGCCCGCGCACATGGTGGACATGCTGCGCATCCGCCAGGTCATCGGCAATTTCGTCTCCAACGCGATCCGCTTCACCGAGCGCGGCGGCGTGCGCATCCGCCTGCATGGCGAGGCCGTGCGCGAAGCGCGGCAGGCGCTGGAGATCGTCATCGAGGACAGCGGCATCGGCATCCCGGCCGAGGCCATCGGCAAGCTGTTCCGCCCGTTCGCCCAGGTGGAGTCCGCCGGCCGCCCCAACATCGGCGGCACCGGGCTGGGCCTGTCGATCTCGCACAACCTGGTGCGCAAGATGGGCGGGCAGGTCACGCTGGAGAGCGAGCCCGGCCAGGGCACGCGGATCCGGGTGCGGCTGGAGCTGCCGGTGTGCGCCGCGGCACCGGCGCTGGCGGCCCCGCCCGGGCCGCGCGGCGGCTTCGCGCCGTTCCCGCCGGGCCGGCGCGTCCTGGTGGTGGACGACCACGCGCCCAACCGCCTGCTGCTGGTGCGCCAGCTGCAGCGGCTCGGCATTGCCTCGTGCACGGCGGAAGACGGCGCGCTGGGCCTGCAGGCGATCCTGCGGGAGTCGCCGGACCTGGTGATCTGCGACTGCATGATGCCGGTGATGGACGGCTTCGGCCTGGCCAGCGCGGTGCGCGCGCGGCACGACGCCGCCAGCCGGGTCCCGATCATCGGCTGCACCGCCAGCGGCCAGGCCGAGGACCACCGGCGCGCGCTGGCCGCGGGCATGAACGCGGTGATCGTCAAGCCGGTCGGGCTGGCGGTGCTGGAGCGCACGCTGCGCGGTTATCTCGGCGCCGGCGCGCAGGCGGTGGAAGTGGCGGAGGTGGCGGCGGGCAAGACCGCGGCGGAGATGGCCGAGGAACGGCCCGAAGACTGACTAGAGGCCGGCGCCGCCGCGCCGCGGCGCGGTCATGGCGTCACTGCCCCGGCGAGAGCCGGCAGCGCCGCGCGAAGTCGACCAGGTCCACCAGCGAGTTGACCTGCAGCTTGCCCATGATGCGGGTCTTGTGGCTGCTCACCGTCTTGTTGCTGATGAACAGCAGCTCGCCGATGGCCTTGTTGGACAGGCCGCGCACGAGCATCTGCAGGATCACGATCTCCTTGTCCGACAGCAGCATGAGCCGCTCCTCGTCGGCGCGCTGCGACACCGGCGGCAGGTCGCGCTCGTGGCGCATCTCGGGGAACACGGTGTAGCCGGCCATCACCGCCTCGACGCAGCGCACGATCTCCTTCATGTCCTGCATCTTGCTCACGAAGCCCTGCGCGCCGGCCTGCCGCGCGCGCGGCGCGAAGGTGGCCTGGTCCTGGCCGGAGATCACGAGGATGCGGATCGGCGGGTGCAGCAGCTTGAGCCGGGGAATCACGTCGAGGCCGCTGATGCGCGGGATGTCCAGGTCCAGGATGGCGAGGTCGGGCTCGAACTGCCGCACGGCCTCGATGGCCGCCTGGCCATTGTCCGCTTCCAGGATGTTGCTGACCCCCAGCACTTGCGACAACTGTGTCTTGATCACCAGGCGCAATGCCGGATGATCGTCGACGATCAGGATCGTTGCCACGCGCGTTCTCCCCAAGATTCCCAAAGACAGCTCATTCTCCGACTGCTCACGCTCCGCCCGCCTCCGGCGCCTTACCGTGATTTTGCGGGTGAAGCGCGGATTATGTTATGAAATTACGCCACGGGCGCCGGGAATTGTCTGCACAAAATGTCGGAAATTTCCCAAAAGAGTTGCGGCACTGCGGAATATGCACTTCCCCGACGGCGCCCGGGCGGGGGCCGGAAGGTGGCCAAGAGGTGGCCCGAAGGTGGCCGACGGCGCCCCGGCGAGCCGTCCGGCGCATGACCGCCGCGCCCGCGGCCGCGATGCGGAAGTTTCAGCGGGGGTTGGCGGAAAAAACGCGGCGCGCCATGCGAAACGGCGCCGCGGCATGCCATGCGCGGCCGGCGCGCCCGCCGCGAAAGCCGCGAGCTACGGCGATTTGCCGAAATTTCGCAAACCGCCGCCGCGCCGTCGGGGATAAAGTCTGAAGCCGATGTCCTTGCCGGCGCCCCGCGCCGCCGTGCCCACCACGATCCCCGCGTGCCCGCGCACCGTCTTCCCGGATATGAGCCCATGCAGGCCGATGCTATGTCCTCCAAAACCCTAATCGTCATCGCCGACGACCATCCCGTCATGCTGCTGGGCCTGCGCGGCCTGCTGGCACAGTTCGACAGCGTGGAGATCGCCGGCGTCGCCCGCAACTCCACCGAGCTGCTCACGGTGCTGAGCCGGCGTCCGTGCGACATCCTGCTGACCGATTTCGTCATGCCGGGGGGTGCCCACGGCGACGGCATGCACATGCTCGAACTCGTGCGCAGCCACTATCCCGAGCTCTGGATCCTGGTCGTGACGATGATGGACAACCCCGGCCAGATCGGCAAGCTGGCGCGGTTCGAGCGGCTGTCGGTGGTGAGCAAGCTCGACGATGCGTCGCACATCGCGACCGCGCTGGGGCAGATGCTGGTCGGGCGCCGCTACCTGTCGCCGACCATCCAGGCGCTGCAGGACAGCGCCGGCATGCAGGTGGATCCGCGCGTGCGCTTCGGCGCGCTCAGCCCGCGCGAGATCAGCGTCATCCGCCTGTACCTGACCGGCATGTCGGTCAGCCAGATCGCGGCCAACCTCGGCCGCAGCATCAAGACCATCAGCACGCAGAAGATGTCGGCCATGCGCAAGCTGGGCCTGCGCGGCGACATGGACCTGTTCAGCTACGCCACCTCCACCGGCCTGCTCGGCCAGACGCGGCCGCACGCCGGCGGCAAGCCCGCGGATGCCGCGGGCGAGGGCAGCCTGCCTTAACCCGCGGCGGCGGCCTCAGGCCTGTCCGCGCGGGTGGCGCTGCGCGGCGCCGGCATCGATATCGGTATCGACCCCGGCGCGCCACGGCTGGCCGGGGCCGACATGGTCGCCGGGGGCCGCGGGCGCGGCCTGCATCTCGAAACCGGGATCGGGCAGGGGCACGGTGATCGTCGCCATCAGGGACAACGGGCACCACCAGAGCGCTTTCAACAGATTCATTTGTCCCCTCCTTGCCCGCATCGGGGCCGAAGACCACGGCCGGTGACGACTGACCGGCTATCCGGCTTTATTCGATGCATTTCACCATGAATGCCGTGGACTGTTCCACCGCATAACGGCTGCCGGAAGGCCTCAATTGAGGGTTGTCACAAACATTTCATCGTGCTACGCGCGGAACGTGCCGTCCCGCGCACGTGCGGGCACGGACGCGGCGGCCGGAGCGCGGCGCGAGGCGGTCCGCGCGAACCCCGGCACACAGTGAGTTCGAGGGCTCACGGGTTCGCGCGCGGCGCCGGCGAGGCGGCGCTCAGCAGATCCGCCAGCCGGGCGTGCCGGGGTCTTCGAGCGGCGTCGCGCGCAGGTAGCTGGTGGTCTCGCCGCAGCGCTCGCGGTTGCTGCGGCGCAACTGCAGGCCGTTGAGCACCCCGCCGATCACGTTGGCGCGCGCGCGCTCGAGCTGCTTGAGGGCCTCGCTCACCTTCTCCTGCGGCGTGCAGTCGGCGCGCACGAACAGCAGCGTGGAGCCGGCCAGGCGCCCCACCAGCGCCGCGTCCGCCACCGCCAGGATCGGCGGCGTATCCACCAGGATCAGGTCGAAGCCGGCGTCGCAGGTCAGCAGCAGCTCGCGCAGCGCCGGCAGCATCAGCAGCTCGGACGGGTTCACCGGCCGCGTGCCGGCGGCGAGCAGCCACAGGCCGGGCACCGCGGTGGGCCGGATCGCATCGTGCAGGGCCAGCGTGCCGCACAGCAGGTCGGCCAGCCCCGGCATGCCCTCCAGCCCGAACTGGCCGGCCACGCGGGCGCGGCGCAGGTCGCCGTCGACCAGCAGCACGCGCATGCCGGCCTCGGCTGCCAGCACCGCCAGGTTGACCGCGCCGAAGGTCTTGCCGGCGCCCGCCGAGGCGCTGGTGACGGCGACGATGTGGTTGGCCGCGCCCTCCATCGCGAAATGCAGCGCCGCGCGCAGCGTGCGCAGTCCTTCCACGGCCGGCGCGTGCGGGTATTGCCGCGCCAGCAGGTAGCGGTCGTGCAGCGCGGGCGGCGGCTCGCCGGCCGCCTCCGGCTGCATCGTGGCCGGCGAGACCGCGCCGCGCAGCGCCGCGCGCGCGCCGTCCACGCCCGACGGCAGGCACATGGCCTGGGCCCGCTCGCCGGCCAGCAGCGTGGGCGCGATCAGCGAGCGCGGCGACGCCTGGCTGCGGCGCTCGAGCTCGGCCTGCTCGGGACTGAACACCACCTCGCCCACCATCGGCAGCGCCAGCGTGCTCTCGATCTCCGGCGCGCTGTCCATGCCCTGGCGCGCGCGCCCCTTGTAGACCGCCAGCGCGGCGCTGGCCAGCAGGCCCAGCAAGGCCGCCAGCGCGGTCAGCAGGCCCCGCTGCGGGCCGACCGGCAGCGCCGGGGCCACGGCGAAGTCCACCAGCCGCACGTCGCTGGTGCGGTCGGACTGCGCCAGCGCCAGCGCCTGCGCCTGGCGGCGCAGGGCCATGTAGGTGTCCTCGGCCACCTTCACGTCGCGCGTCAGCGAGGCCGATTCGCGCTCGGCCTCGGTCAGGCCCTTGCGCTGCGTCTCCAGGTTGCGGCGGTCGCTGGCGAGCTGCTGGAGCTGGTCGTCGACGGCCTGCACTTCCTGGCTTTCGGTGGTGTACTTGCGCAGCAGGCGCGCGCGCTCGATGCGCAGCGCGGAGATCTGCTTCTGGTAGTCGATGCTGCCGCTCAGGTACGACTTCGATTCCTCGGTGGGCTGCATCGAGCCGGCGCGGGCGCGGTAGCGCGCGAGCGCGGCCTCGGCCTGCTCGAGCTGCGCCTTCACGCGCGGCAGCTCGCCGGTGATGAAGTCGAGCTGCTGGTCGGCCTGCTCGCGCCGCTGGCCAACCTCGGTGTCGGAGATCGAGTGCGCCACCGCGTTGACCACGGCGGCGGCGCGCGCGGGGTCGCCGTCGCGCCAGGCGATGCGCACCGCCTGCGGCGCGGCGCCGGCCGTGCCCGCGACCGTGCCGGCCGTGCCCGGCTGCGCTTCCACCATGAGCCCGCGCACCAGCAGGTCGTAGGCCGTGACCGGATCGCGCCGCGTCAGCGTGAAGCGCGTGCCCGCGCGCGCGTCCAGCCGCGCCAGCTTCATCGACACGCCTTCGCCGCGCACCACGTCGCCGGCCTTGCCGGCGAGCAGCGTGGCGCCGTCGGCGCGCTCCAGGCGGAACTCGCCGTCGCCGAGCGCCACCAGCGTGAGCGGCTGGTTGAGCAGGGCCTCGGGCACGTTCAGCGCCAGCACGTCGATGCGCTCGCCGCCCCAGGCATAACCGGACAGCGCGTCCAGGCCCGCCGGCGGCGCCAGCGGCGCGCCGTCGGCGGCGCCGGCGAAGCGCGCCCACAGCGGCCCGATGAGCGGCACCACGCGCGCCGCCGCGACGATGTCGAGCCGGGACTCGCGCACCACCGGCGTGAGCACCGCGCGGCTGGTCAGCGCGTCCGGGCGCAGCTCGCCGGCGGGCGGCGCGGCGGACTGGCCGCCCGGGCCGCTTCCCTTGCCCGCCTCGGGCCGCGCCTCGGGCCGCACCAGCACGTCGGCCTGGTAGACCGCGGGCAGCGACCACGCATAGATCGCGCCGCACAGCGCCGCGCCGGCGGCGGCGCCGGCGATCATCCCGGCATGGTCGTGCCATGCGCGGGCCATGCCGCGGCGCACGGCCGCGGCCGGCGCCCGGAATGCCGGCGCGGGGCCGGCTTGGGTGAAGGTATTCACAGGCAGCTCCCTGAATGGGCTGAATGCGACGGATGCGCGCCGGCGGAGCCGGGCCGTGCCCGGCCGCCGCCGTCGAGCAGGCACAGCTCGGCGGGCCGCCCGGACAGCAGGCGCCCGTACTCGCGCGTGACCAGGCCATAGCATTCGCAGGCGTGCAGCTCCAGCCGGCGCCGGTCGATCAGCGTGATGTGGCCCCGGCTGTAATGGATCAGGCCCAGGTCGGCGAGCTTGCCGGCGGCCTCCGTCACCCCTTCGCGGCGCACGCCCAGGCGCGCGGCGATCACCTGCTGGGTGATGGCGATCTCGTTGGAGCACAGGCGGTCGGCGGTCAGCAGCAGCCAGCGGCACACCTGCTGGCTCAGCGAGTGGTAGCGGTTGCACACCGCGGTCTGCGCGATCTGCGTCATCAGCGCCTGCACGTACAGCAGCGCCGCGCGCAGCGTGGCCGGCGAGCGCAGCAGTTCCTGCCGCAGCCGCACCGAGCTCAGGCGGAAGCCGTAGCCGGGGGTCTGCACCTCGAAGCGGAACGGCATGGCCTGCCCGCCCGTGACCACCGGGATGCCGACCATGCCCTCGCTGCCCACGGTGGCGATCTCGATGGCGGTGCCGTCCTCGAGGAAGGACAGCATCGACACCACCGCGGTGGTCGGGAAGTAGACGTGGTTGGTGTGCTGGCCGGTATCGCAGAGCAGCTGCCCGGGACGCATGCGCACCAGCTCGACGTAGTCGGAGAGCGCGCCCCAGTCTTCGCGCGGCAAGCCGCGCAGCAGCAAGTTCACGTCCGGAGACAGTCGCTGGCCGTACATAGTCGTTCCCTCCGCCAATCCTGGCCGCTCTCGTGGCCGCCCGCGCGCGGCGCCGGCCGGCGCCGCGCCACGCATGCCGCAAGATCTGCGCCAATGCCGGCCCGCCGCGGCTGCGTTCGTGATTGCTGGCAACACCGTCACGCCTGTCACCTCCCGCTGCGTCAAGTGACGCCCGGCTACTCCTTCGGCATCGGCATCAGCCCGGGCCCGGCCGGCGCGATCGCGGCCGCCGCGAGCGCCAGGCTCTCCTCCGGCACGGCCGCGGGTGCCTTGCGCGGCGCCTCCGCGTCGCTCTTGTACGTCGCGCCCGGCATGGCGACCTCGCGCGCGATATGCTCGCCCAGCCGCAGCGACAGCGCGGCGATGGTGATGGTGGGGAAGTTCGCGCCCACGGTCGGGAACACCGAGCTGCCCGCCACGTAGAGGTTGGCCAGGCCGTGCACGCGGCAGTTGCGGTCCACCACGCCCGATCTTGGCGAATCGTGCATGCGCGTGGTGCCCATGTGGTGCCACGTCCCTTCGAGCGAGGCCGGCCACGGCTGCCCCTCGGTGGGCGGATCGAGCGTGACCTGCGCCACGCCGCTGCGCTGCAGCTCGTCGGCCAGCAGCGCGAAGGTGCGGTCGAAGGTGCGCTGCACCAGGCTGCCCACGCGCCAGTGCACGCGCACGCGCGGCAGGCCGAGCCGGTCGCGCTGGTCGCACAGCGTCACGCGGCTGTGCGGATCGGGCTCCGCTTCCACGATGGCCTGCATCTTGACGCCGGTGATCAGCGAGCGCGGCTGCAGCAGCCGCGTCAGCCCGAAGCCCACGGTGTCGATCGGGTGCGCGGCCATCGTCAGCAGGTCGCGGCTGACCTTGCGCCCGGGCTGCTCCTTCTTCAGCAGCGCCTGCTTGGCGCGGATCAGCGCCTCCGCGCCGCGGCTGCCCTCGCCGTAGAACAGCGAGAAGAACCACACGCGCGAATTGAGCAGCCCCTCGCGCTCCAGCACCGCCGGCTTGAGCGCGAACTGCGAGGACACGTGCGTGCCGTGGGCTTTGACCGCCGCGTTCTGGTAGTGGTATTTGATGTCGTACAGCTTGTTGCGCTCCCACGCCCTGCTGAAGCGCACGCTGCCGGACATCAGGCGCGGATGGTCCATGAAATAGCGCCCCACGAGGTCGGCGCCGTTGCCCAGCCCGGCCGCCTGCACGCCGTTCGAGGCCAGCAGCAGGCGCGCGTTCTCGATGCCGCCGGTGGCCAGCACGAACAGCCGCGCCGCCACCTTGAGGCGCCGCCCGCTGAGCGTGGCCACCGACACCCGCGTGACCGACGAAGCATCCGCATTGGCGTCGATGTTGACCACGTTGGCGTACAGGTAGACCTTGACGCGCTGCGACTTCTCCAGTTGCGGGCGGTACAGCTTGCCGAAGCGCGCCGGCGGGCTGAACTGCGAGATGGTGTCGCGGATGTGCCCGCCGGTGAGCGGCAGGCGCCGCACGTCGTGGCGCCGGATGGAAGCCTCCCAGTAGGCCGGGTCGAAATTGTTGGGCCCGAGCTTGAGCAGCGCGTGGGTGCGCTCGTAGAACGGCGTGAGCTCGTCGAGCCCGAACGGCCAGCCGCTGTGCGCGACCCAGCTGCGCCGCTCCAGGTCCCACGGATCCAGCGGCCGGCACCAGCCGCCCCAGCAGTTGCTACTGCCGCCGAGATAGCGGCTGCGGCAGCCGTCGGCGAAGGCGTAGGGCAGGCCGGTGTTCTCGCCGCGGTAGAGGTCGCGAGTGTCGTCGTCGGCGCTGTAGCCGCCGCTTTCCAGCAGGCAGGCATCGATGCCCAGGCGGTCCATCTCCAGCGCCAGCGTGATGCCGGCCACGCCGGCACCGATGATGCAGACGGTGCTGTGCACGACGGTGTCGTCCTGCAGTTTTCTTGTGTCGATGAACATGGCCTGCTCCCCGCTCGCCGGACGCGCGGCCCGGCGGCAACCCCTTCGCTGTCGATCCATCTTCCTACGGCGTGCTCGCCGGCGTTCGCCAACATTGCGCCAACGGCGGCCAAGCGCGCCCGCCCTCGCCTCCCTTCGCCTGTTCTTCCGCGCCGGCGTCAGCCGTCGCCGGCGCGCCAGCCCGGCACCGGCACCGCGCGCGCGGCCTCCTGCGCCGGCTTGCGGCCATGCTCGTGCGCGGGCGGCTCGGCCTGCAGCACGCGCAGCAGGTCGCCGGCCATGCCCTCGACCGAGAAGCGCCGCGCGAAGCTGGCCTGCGCGCACGCGCGCATCGCGCCGCGCTCGCGCTCGCCCAGGGCGAACCAGCAGCGCAGCAGCGCTTCCGTGCCCTGCGCCGTGTCCGGCGCGGCCAGGCCGGCGCCGTCGCCCTCGACCTCGCGCCAGATGTTCACCTTGTCGGAAATCAGCACCGGCACGCCGCACGCCATCGCCTCGGCCACCGCGATGCCGAAGTTCTCCTGGTGCGAAGGCAGCACGAACACGTCGCTGGCGCGGAACGCGCCCCATTTCATCGGGCCGTCGAGCATGCCGGGCCAGCTCACGCGCGCGCCGATGCCGGCCGCCGCCGCCTGCGCGCGCAGCCGTTCGCCCCAGCCCGCGCCGTCGGGGCCGGCCATCACCAGGTGCGCGTCGGGATAGCGCGCGGCGGCGCGGCCGAACGCCTCGATCAGCAGGTCGCAGCCTTTTTTCTCGTGGATGCGGCCGAGGAACAGCACGATGCGCTTGCCGCGCAGCTCGGGATGCGCGGCCAGGAAGCGCTCGCGCGGCGGCACGCCGGACGCGTCTTCCGGCGGCGGCGCCTGCGTGCCGAAGCTGACCACGCGCGCGCGCACCCGGTACAGCCAGAACGACCGGGCGGCCAGACGGCGCTCTTCCTCGGCGGTAAACAGCACCGCCCGCGCGTCGCGCAGCACGCGGTATTCCGCCCACGGCCAGTACAGCCATTTCTTCAGGTGCTTGAGCGGATAGGCGCGCTTGAACCACGGGTCGAGCATGCCGTGCGGGTAGACGTAGTAGGGCACGTCCAGCTTGCGCAGCGCGCGCCAAGTCCCGAAGCCGTGGTATTGCCACAGGCCGTTGACGATCACCGCGTCGAACTCGCGCGCGTGCGCGCGCAGCCACGGCACCAGCCGCGGCGAATAGTGATAGAAGCCGCGCGCCGGCCCGAGCGCATGCAGCGGCAGCGTGAAGCCGGCCACGCCGGGCGCGTCCGGCGCGTCGAGCGACAGCACCTCGACCTTGTGGCCCAGCGCCAGCAGCTGGGCGCTGCCCTGGCGCACGCTTTCCACCGGACCGCCGCCGCGCGGATCGACCGACGCCAGTACATGGAGGATCTTCATGTGGACGCCCCGCTCGGTTGATGGCGCAGGCGCGGCACCTGCGCGGCCGGGTCCGCCGCGGCTGCCGCGACCACCGCCGGCGCCGGCAGCGGCAGCGGATGCGGGTAGGCGCCGCCGGGCAGCGGCTGCCACGCCGGCGCGGCCGGCCCGGCAGCCGGCGCTTGCTGCGCCGGCGCTTCCTGCCTGCCGCGGGCCTCGGCGCGCAGCAGGCGCGCATGCGTGGCCACCAGCAGGCCCAGCGCCACGCCGTACAGCAGGCCCGAGAAGCGCGGCCCGAGCGGATTGCCGCCGATCGAGGCGGCCGGCAGCGAGGCCAACACCAGCAGCGCGCGCCCGAGCACGGCCAGGTACGGCGCGTCCGGCGCCACGCGGCGCCAGTGGCGGTAGGCCACGCTGCCGCGGTACAGCGCGTACAGCACGATCGCCGGCAGGGCGATGCCGAACAGCAGGCCGCCGGCGAACAACTGGTAGACCCAGAAGTTGTGCCCGGCCGTCCATTCGTTGATGGCGTAGAACTCCTTCTCGGTCATCTGCCCGGTGAGCGCCGGCAGGTAGGCCGGCGAATAGCGGTAGTAGTGCCCGTAGCCCTTGCCGACCAGCAGCGAGGTCTTGTTCTGCGTGACCTGGTCGTACTGGTCCTTGAGCTCGGCCAGGCGCGTGGCGGTGGTCGGGTCGATGCCGGACTCGGTCGCCTTGGCCGCGGCGAGGCGCTGCGTCCAGTGCGCGGCGACGCTCGGGAACAGCGCCGAGCCGATCAGCGCGGTGCCGCCCGCGAGCGTGGCCGTGATGACCGTGGCGCGCAGCGCCGCGCGCATCAGGTGCCGGATCGACGGCGCGCTGAGCCAGGTCGCGAACAGGAACAGCAGGGCCGTGCCGACCAGCAGGCTGCGCGTCACGCTCAGCATCTCGATCACCACGCTGACGATGAACAGCAGCAGGTTCATCTTCGTCACCCGCCGCGCGATGACGAACTCATGCAGCAGCACGCCCTGCAGCACCAGGAAGGCCGGCGAG
The DNA here is from genome assembly GCF_000395345.1 of Cupriavidus sp. WS. Taxonomy (NCBI): domain Bacteria; kingdom Pseudomonadati; phylum Pseudomonadota; class Betaproteobacteria; order Burkholderiales; family Burkholderiaceae; genus Cupriavidus; species Cupriavidus sp. WS. Next base: position 19,206 of record NZ_AQPL01000236.1, read on the forward strand.
ACGATGCGAAAGCGCACGTTCTCCAGCCCGCCGCCGACCGCCATGCCATAGGCGAAGGTAAACAGCAGCGACACCGCCACCGCGTTGAACATGACACCCTCGATGTACGCCAGCCGGTCCTCCGGCCACGGATGGCGCGCCGCCAGGTAGCCGAGCAGCAGCAGCAGGAACGGCAGCAGCACGCGCAGGTAGTTGCCGAGGTCGTTGCCCTGCACGAGCTGGGCCACCAGGCTGCCCGGCACCGTCAGCAGCAGCGCCGCCATCGCCAGCCGGCTCAGTTGGGTGCGCCCGGTGAAGCGCGGCGCGATCAGCGCCAGCGCCGCGGCCGCGCCGACGGCGGGCACCGTCAGCAGGATCTGCAGGATCCGCGTGCCGTTCTCGTCCACGCTCTTGAAGTCGAGCGCGAGCGGATACAGCATCAGCCAGATCCACAGCGGTGCGAAGCGGTTGCGCATGGCGGCAGCCCTCCGTCAGCCGCGGCGGGCCCGCGCGGCGCGC
>NZ_AQPL01000237.1:0-4311 GCF_000395345.1 Cupriavidus sp. WS
GGCGGGCCCGCGCGGCGCGCGCGCGCCGCGGCGCCGGCCGGCCCGCGCATGGCGCGGCCATGCGGCTGCCCGCGGGCAGCGCTGCCTGTTGTGTAGCGGACATCTTGCTTTTCCCCCAACTGTTCTTGTACCCGTCCAGCCCGGCTTGCCTGTTCCTCCGCTCTCCCCTTGTCCTTTGCCTGTTCCCTACGTGTGTTGCGGCGCTACTCCGTCTTGCCCGGCCGCAGCGCGTGCGCCGCCAGGTCTTCCGCGCCGCGCGGGTCCGCCGCCTGCGGCTGCTCGGGGTCCTCGCCGCACAGCGCGCGCAGCCGCGCGTCGAGGCGCGCGAGCACGGCGCCGGAGGACAGCGTGGCCTCGGCATAGGCGCGCGCCGCCGCGCCCAGCCCGGCGCGGCGCGCGGCGTCCGCGGCCAGCGTCTTGATGGCGGTGGCGAGCGCATCGATGTCGTCGGGCGGCACCGCCACGCCGCGCCCCGCCACCGCGGCGAACAGCTCGGTGCCGGCATTGGCCATCGCCACGGTCGGGCGGCCGCTGGCCAGCATGCCGGTGAGCTTGGACGGCATCACGAGGTCGGCCGCGTCGCCGCGCTGCGGCAGCACGTGGATGTCCGCGAGGTTGAGCAGCTCGTTGAGGCGGTCGGCCGGCTGCAGCGGCAGGAAGCGGCAGTTCTCCAGGCCCGCGCAGTAGGTCTCGAGCATGGGACGCGCCGGGCCGGTGCCGCAGAACACGAAGGTGATGCCGGCATGGCCGGCCAGCGCCGCCACCGCGCACACCAGCACTTCCAGGCCCTGCTTCTCGCCCATGTTGCCGGCGTACAGCACCACGATCTGCCCGGGCGCGATGCCGAGCTCCCCGCGATAGGCGCTGGGCCGCCCGAGCGGAAAGATCGCCGCGGTGTCGACCCAGTTCGGCAGGCGGAACACGCGCGCGGCGCTCACGCCCTTGCGCGCGGCGTGCTCGGCCATCTTTTCCGAGATGGTGGACACCACGTCGAAGCGGCGCATCAGGAAGCGCTCCACCGCCAGCGCCGCGCGCCGCAGCCACGGGCGCCGCAGCAGGCCCAGCCCGAAGGCGGCGTCGACCTCGTAGTCCTGCACGTGCAGCCAGCTCCTGGCGCCGGCCAGGCGCGCCAGCGCCAGCGCCGCCGGCACGCTCATCAGGCTGGGCGCCACCGCGATGACGGCGTGCGGGCGCCACGCGGCCTGCGCCGCCAGCGCGGGCAGCGCGCCCAGCGCGAAGCTGGCCAGGTGCAGCAGGCGCGTGGCGCCGGTGGGCCGGCGCGGCACCCACAGCGGGGCGCGGTAGACCCGCACCCCGCCGCGCCACTCGCGGCTGTAGCGCGTGGCCGAATAGCCTTCGCCGACGCGCCAGTCCGGGTAGTAGGGCGGCGCGCAGACCACGCGGACCTCGTGGCCGGCGGCCGCCAGCGCCTCGGCCATCTCGGCCGTGTACTTGCCGGTTCCGGTCAGCTCCGGTGCGTAGTTCTGTCCGCAGACGAGGATTCTCACGGGTCGCTCCATCGAATTTGCGCGCGTGGCCCTGGGGCCGGGATGCCGCCGGCGCTTCAGGTGTGCACGCCGCCGGCGTGCTGGCGCAGGTCCGGCTCGCTGAGCATCGCCGCGCAGCCGCGCGCGATGTTCGATGCCGCGCTGGCGGGATCGAAGCGCCGGATCACGGCCAGGCAGCGCTCGGCGGTGGCCTGGGTGTCGGCGAAGGCCGCCACCGCGCGCGCCATGCCGGCCTGCAGCGCGGCGGCGTCGCGCACCGGCACCGCGAAGCCGGTCTCGCCTTCCAGCACCAGCTCGGGCACGCAGCCGCAGATGTCGCTGGCCACCGTCGGGCAGCCGTGGCTGAGCGCCTCGTTGACCACCAGGCCCCACGGCTCGCTGTAGCTCGGCAGCACCATGCACAGCGCGCGGTAGTACTCCTGCGACAGTTCCTCGTCCTGCTTGCTGCCGACCAGCTCCACCGCGTCCTCGATGCCGAGGCTGGCCGCCATCTGGCGCAGCGTGCCGGCCAGCGGGCCGGTGCCGACCATGCGCAGCGTCGCCGCGGGCAGTTGCCCGCGCAGCCCGGCGAAGGCGACCAGCAGGGTATCGAGCCCCTTTTCCTCGGACAGCCGGCCCACGTAGAGGAACACCGGCTTGCCGTCGGCGCGGTGGCTCAGCCGCTGGCGCACCACCTGCTCGGGCTGGTACGTGGCCGGCATGGCGGCCGCCTGGCATGGCGTGAAGATGCGCTCGGGCCGCGCGCCGAGCGACATCAGGTATTCGCGGCTGCGCTCGCCGAAGCCGAAATAGCCGTGGCACAGCGAGAAGAACAGCCGCTTGGGAATCGACGTCACCATGCGCCGCGGCCGGTCGTGCCCGGTGGAGTCGCAGAACACCGCGCGCCGCTTGCCGGTGACGATGCAGGCCAGCAGCATGGCCCAGTATTCGGGCCGGTGGTAGCCGGGCAGCACCACCAGCTCGCTCCTGGCCTTGATCACTTCCCAGGTCAGGCGCGCGGTCATCTTCCAGCGCGGCACGTCCTCGTAGCAGCCGGCGTAGAGCTGGTGCATCGGGTACTTGTGGAACGAGTAGTCGACGTCGGAGAAGCCCACGCGGTAGTACTCGGTCTCCGCGATCTGCACCATCGTGTAGCGGATCGGGCTGGCCGCCGACTGGCTGTACAGCGCCGACAGCACGGCGCCCTTGTGGCGCGACCAGACGACGTTGTGGAATATGGTCACTGAAGCTGCCATGATTCGCTCCTTTATCTCGTCACTCGATGACGGCGCTTGCCTGTGCGCCGGCCTCGGCCGGCGCACCCCCGGGCATCACGCCATCCCTGCGCGCCGCGTACTCCCGGTAGACGGCTTCGAGGCCTTGGTCGAGGCCGATCGCGGGCTGCCAGCCAAGCTGCGCGAGGCGCGACACGTCGAGCCGCTTGCTCGGCGTGCCGTCCGGCTTCGCGGCGTCGAACACCAGGCCGCCGCGAAAACCCGCCACGCGGCAGATGCGCTCGGCCAGCTCGCGGATCGGCAGGTCGGCGCCGGTGCCCACGTTGAACACGCCTTCGGCCACGCCGCGCTCGAGCACGAACAGCGTCGCCGCGGCGAGGTCGTCGACGTGGAGGAATTCGCGCCGCGGCGTGCCGGTGCCCCAGACCTGCAGGCTCGGCGCGCCCTCCTTGACCGCGGTGTAGGCCTTGCTGACCAGCGCCGGCAGCACGTGGCTGGTGGCCAGGTCGTAGTTGTCGTTGGGGCCGTACAGGTTGGTCGGCATCAGCGAGACGTAGCGCGTGCCGTACTGCCGGTTGTAGGCCTCGCACAGCTTCAGCCCGGCGATCTTGGCGATGGCGTAGGCCTCGTTGGTGCGCTCCAGCGGCCCGCTCAGCAGGTATTCCTCGCGGATCGGCTGCGGGCAGTCGCGCGGATAGATGCACGACGAGCCGAAGAACACCAGCCGGCTCACGCCGGCCTGGTAGGCGGCGTGGATCACGTTGGTCTCGATCGCCAGGTTCTCGTAGAGGAAGTTGACCGGCCGCAGCGCGTTGGCGAGGATGCCGCCGACGCGCGCCGCGGCCAGCAGCACCACGTCGATGCCCTCGTCGGCGAAGAAGCGGTGCACCGCGCCCTGGTCGGTCAGGTCCAGCTCGGCGCGGCTGCGCGTGACGAGGTTGCGGTATCCCGCGGCGCGCAGCCGGCGCAGCAGCGCGGAGCCCACCATGCCGTTGTGCCCGGCGATATAGATGACGGCGTCTTTTTTCATGGCTCTCGATGCTCGATGGTCGTTTCGCTTGCGGATCGGCCCTACTCGTGGTGTTCCAGCGCCTGGAAGCCGGCCAGCGTCACCAGCGCGTCGCGCCGGGCGATCTGGAAGTCGGCCCGCACCATCTCCTTGACCAGCCTGGAGAACGGCGTGGCGGGCGACCAGCCGAGCTTGTCGTGGGCCTTGGACGGATCGCCGAGCAGCGTCTCCACCTCGGTCGGGCGGAAGTACTTGGGATCCACGCGCACGATCACCTTGCCCGGCGACAGGCGGGTCTCCTTGCCCTGCACGCGCTCGACCACGCCCACCTCGTCCACGCCCGTGCCTTCGAAACGCACCGTCACGCCGAGCTCGGCCGCGGCGCACTGCACGAACTCGCGCACGCTGTACTGCACGCCGGTGGCGATGACGAAGTCCTCGGGCTTTTCCTGCTGCAGCATCAGCCACTGCATCTCGACGTAGTCGCGCGCGTGGCCCCAGTCGCGCAGCGCCGACAGGTTGCCCAGGTAGAACTCGTCCTGCAGCCCGACGGCGATGCGCGAGATCGCGCGCGTGATCT
>NZ_AQPL01000238.1:0-2936 GCF_000395345.1 Cupriavidus sp. WS
GGGAGAGGGCCGGCGCATCCACGAAGCGATGACCTTCATCATCCGCAAGCGCCGGTCCTCGCTCCAGACCCTTCTCCGTCAGATCCCGCGGCGCCCAAGAGCCCCGCCGCTGTCAGCCCGCCTCCGCAGGCGCAAAGGTCGGCACCGGCGGCCCGTCCTCGGTCGGCGTGAAGGTCAGCTTCACCTTCTGCCCGATGCGCACCGTGTCGAGGTCGCAATCGACGATGTGGGTCATCATGGTCACGCCTTCTTCGAGCGTCACGTAGGCGATGCAGAACGGCGTCGGGCCCGCGCGGCGCGTGACGCTGAACGAGTAGATGGTGCCGCGCCCGGAGGCCTGCTTCCATTCGGTGTCGCCCATGCAGAACGGGCACAGCGTGCGCGGGTACCAGTGCGGCTTGCCGCAGGACTTGCAGTGCCTGACCAGCAGGCGGCCTTCGCGCGCGGCTTCCCAGAACGCGGTGTTGTCGGGCGCCACCTGCGGCGACTTGAGCGGCGTGGCCGTGTAGGGTGTGCTCATGGTGTTACTCCCGTTCCAGAATCACAGTGGCGCTGCCGTGGCGCGAGCCGAGATAGCCGCCCGTGCCCTGGGCCAGCGCCAGGTCGCAGTTCTTGACCTGCACGGCGGGGTGGGCCTCGCCGCGCAGCTGGCGCACAGCTTCGATCACCTTGGTGATGCCGCCGCGGTTGGCCGGATGGTTGTTGCACAGGCCGCCGCCGTCGGTGTTAAAGGGCAGCTTGCCGACGCCCGAGATCAGGTTGCCGTCGGCCACGAAGCGGCCGCCTTCGCCTTTCTTGCAGAAGCCCAGGTCTTCGAGCTGCATCAGCACGGTGATGGTGAAGCTGTCGTAGATCGAGGCGTACTTGATGTCGGACGGGCGGATGCGCGCTTCCTCGAAGGCGATCGGGCCGGAGATGGCCGCGCCCGACCAGCTCAGGTCGACTTCGCCGCCGAGCTGGCCCTTGACCGCTTCGCCGGCGCCGAGGATCTTGACCTTGGGGCGCTTGAGCCGGGCCGCGATTTCCGGGCGCGCCACGATCAGCGCGCCGCCGCCGTCGCTGACCACGCAGCAGTCGAGCTTGTGCAGCGGGTCGGAGATCATCGGCGAGTTCAGCACGTCGTCCACGGTCACGACTTCGCGCAGCATGGCGTGGGGGTTGTGCTGGGCGTGGTGCGAGGCCGCGACCTTGATCCACGCGAGCTGCTCGCTGGTGGTGCCGTACTGGAACATATGGCGCATCGCCACCATCGCGTACAGGTTCACCGTGACGGCGTTATACGGTGCCTCGAACGGCTGGTCGGGCAGGTTGGCGCCCCAGTTGCGCGCCTGCGTGCCGCTCGAGCCTTCCGAGCGCGGGCGGCCGGCCAGCGTGATCAGCGCCACGTTGCACTTGCCGGCGGCGATGGCCTGCGCGGCGTGCGAGACGTGGGCGATGTAGGCCGAGCCGCCGGTGTCGGTGGAGTCCACGTGGCGCACCTTGAGGCCGAGGTAGTCCACCATGTTGATCATGCCGAGGCCGGGCGCGTCGCCCGCGCAGAAGTAGCCGTCGACGTCCTGCAGGGTCAGTCCGGCGTCTTCGAGCGCGCCGCGCGCGCATTCCGCGTGCAGCTGCGCCACGCTCTTGTCCGGAGCCTTGCGCGTCGGGTGCTCGTAGGCCCCGACGATGTATGCCTTGCCGTTGATGCTCATGGGTCTCCCTGGTTGTTCCGGGTACGGATGATGGAATGGATGGAATCCGCCGGCGGGTCTGCGGGTCTGCCGGTCTGCCCGCTATCCGGCCAGCGCGTTCTTGCCTCACCCTGGATTGTGGCGCGATCTCACGGCGCGCGCCCGAAGCGCTCGCGCAGCTCGCGCTTGAGCACCTTGCCGATGGCGTTGCGCGGCAGCTCGCCGGTCAGCTCCAGCGCGGCCAGGCGCTGCATTTTTTCCAGCCGGCCGTTGACCCACTCCAGTAGCGCCTCGGCGCTGGCCGCGGCGCCGGCGCGCGGCACCACGAAGGCCACCGGCGTCTCGCCCCAGCGCTCGGAGGGCACGCCCACCACCGCCGCGTCGGCGACGTCGGCGTGCTTCAGCAGCACGGCCTCGATGTCGCTGGGGTAGAGGTTGAAGCCGCCCGAGATGACCATGTCCTTCTTGCGGTCCATCAGCACCAGGAAACCGTCGGCATCGAAATAGCCGACGTCGCCGGTGCGGATGAAGCGCTTGCCGCGGGCGTCGAACCATTCCGCCTCGGCGGTCTTGGCGGGCTGGTTGTGGTAGCCGGACATCATGCCCGACGAATGCCCCACGATCTCGCCCGGGGTGCCGGGCGGCGCGTCGGGCGGCAGCTCGCGGCCATCGTCGCCGAGCAGGCGCATGTCGGTGTCCGCCGAGGGGCGCCCCACGGTGTGCAGCTTGTGCGGGTGCTCGTGCGCGCGCAGCTCGCAGCGCCCGCCGCCTTCGGTCATGCCGTAATACTCGATCAGCGCGCCCGGCCAGCGTTGCAGCACCTCGGCCTTGAGCGCCGCCGGGAACGGCGCGCTGGTGCAGAACTTGTAGCGGAACGCGGACAGGTCGGTGCCGGCAAAGTCCGCGTGCGCGAGGATGCGCTGGTACTGCACCGGCACCAGGATGGTGTGGGTGGCGCGGTGGCGCGCCGCCAGCGCCAGGTAGCGGCCGGCGTCGAACTTGCCCATCAGCACCACCGTGCCGCCCAGCGCCAGCGTGGGCAGCAGGCTGACCAGCGTGGTGTTGGAGTACAGCGGCGTCGCTAGCAATGCCACGCTGTCCGGGCCGTAGCCGCCCTGGGCGGCGCGCCGCACGTGCGAGGCGCGCATGCCGAACGGCTGGATGATGCCCTTGGGCACGCCCGTGGTGCCGGACGAATAGATCAGGTTGAAGGCCCAGTCCGGCCGGATCGCCACCGGCGCGGGCGGCGTGCCGGCGGGCGCCAGC
>NZ_AQPL01000239.1:0-43070 GCF_000395345.1 Cupriavidus sp. WS
GGGGGGCCCCAGCCACTGGCTGAACGGCAGGCCGGCCGCGCTGTCGTCGAGCGCGATGCAGGGCGCGTCCGGCCCGGCTTGCGCGCCGCCGCGCAGCGCCTCGCGCGTGGTGGCGTCGACGAACACGCGGCGCGCGCCCGCATCCCGCACCATCGTGCGCAGGGTGTCCGGGTTCAGCGCCGGCGACAGCGGCGCCACCGCCACGCCCGCGCGCAGCGCGCCGAGGAACGCGGCAACGTAGCCGATGGACATGGCCGCGCAGATGGCGACGGTGCCCTGCGCGGGCACGCCGTCGCGCTGCAAGGCCGCCGCGACGCGGTCGGCCAGGCGGTTCAGCGTGGCGTAGTCGATGCTCTGCCCGTCCAGCGCCAGGGCCGGGTGGCGCGGGCGCGAGGCGGCCTGCGCGTCGACCAGGGCGGGAAGGGGAACGAAGTCGGTACTTGTCATCGGGGGCGCAGCGAACTTCCCGCCGGAGCGGGAAAGCGTTGAGGAGAGCGTGGTCCGGGGCGCCCAGGGCGCCAGCCGCTGGGGAAAGAGTGTCGCGCCTGACGGCGGGTTCGACAATTTGGCTTTTTGGAAGTGAGCCTTGCGCGGCGGTTTTGTGCGCCGCACAAGCGGCGGCGCGGCGGCTGTGACGATGGCTGCGAGGACCATCGTCACGACCGCCGGCGCGGCGAGGAACCCGGCGCCGGCGGCGCCGGGCCGGGGGAGCCCGCTGCCTACACGGTCGCCTGCACGCGGTTCTTGCGGTACAGGATGATGGTGGCGGCCAGCCCGCACGCCGCGGCGAAGGCCATCCAGTAGCCCGGCGCGGCCTTGTCCTTGGTGACTTCGATCAGATACGTGGAGATGGCCGGCGTAAAGCCCCCGAAGATGGCGGTAGCGAGGCTGTACGCGAGCGAGAAGCCCGCCACCCGCACCTCCACCGGCATCACCTCGGTCAGCGCCACCACCATCGCGCCGTTGTACATGCCGAACAGGAACGACAGCCACAGCAGCACCAGCAGCATGCGCTCGAAGCTCGGCGCGCCGGCCAGCCAGGACAGCGCCGGGTAGGCCGTCACCAGCGCGATCAGCGAGATCGCCAGCAGGATGGGCCGGCGGCCGATGCGGTCGGACAGTGCGCCGCCGATGGGCAGCCAGATGAAGTTGGAGATGCCCACGCACAGCGTCACCGCGAGGCTGTCGGCCGTGCTCAGCTTGAGCACGGTCTTGCCGAAAGTGGGCGTGTAGACGGTGATCAGGTAGAACGTGGTGGTGGTCATGGCCACCAGCATGGTGCCGGCCAGCACGGTGCGCCAGTTGCGCAGCATGGAGTCCAGCACCTCGCGCGTGCTCGGGCGGCTGCGGCGCGCGCTGAAGGCCGCGGTCTCCTGCAGCGAGCGGCGCAGCACGAACAGGAACGGCACGATCAGGCAGCCGATCAGGAACGGGATGCGCCAGCCCCAGCTATGCAGCGCCTCGGGTGCCAGCCACTGGTTCAGCCCGAAGCCGAGCGCGGCCGCCACCACGATGGAGATCTGCTGGCTGGCCGATTGCCACGCGGTATAGAAGCCCTTGTGCCCCGGCGTGGCCATCTCCGCGAGATAGACCGACACGCCGCCCAGCTCCGCGCCGGCCGAGAATCCCTGCAGCAGGCGGCCCGTGAGCACCAGCAGCGGGGCCAGCACGCCGATGGTGGCGTAGCTCGGCACCAGCGCGATCAGGATGGTGCCGCTGGCCATCAGCGTCAGCGTCACGATCAGGCCCTTGCGCCGGCCCACCTTGTCGATGTACGCGCCCAGCATGATGGCGCCGAGCGGGCGCATCAGGAAGCCCGCGCCGAACACGGCGAAGGTCAGCATCAGCGAGGCGAACTCGCTGTCCGAGGGAAAGAACGCCTGGGAGATGTAGGTGGCGTAGAAGCCGAACAGGAAAAAATCGAACTGCTCGAGGAAATTGCCGCTGGTCACCCGCAGGACCGCGGCGAGTTTCGAGGACCCGGGTACGGCCGTCCCGGCCATTTGCGCTTGCATTGCCTGTCTCCTTGGGCACGGCGTGCGGCGTATGCGGCGCCCCCGGCGAGGCGCCGGCGGGCGACCGCTTGTGCGGCCCGCGCGTGTGGAGGTCAATATATGCGCTGCAAGCCTCCGGCGCCAGTCCCGCGGTTCGGTCCGGGCGCGGCCTGAACGTGGCTCAAGCGTGGCTCACGCGTGGTTCAAGCACAGGCTCAAGCGCAAGCGCGGCCTAGGCGTGGCGGAACGCGGGCGGGCGTTTCTCCACGAACGCGCTGGTGCCCTCGCGCGCATCGTGCGAGGCCGCGGCCACCAGGAACTGCATCGCCTCCACCGCCAGCCCCTCGTCGATCGGCAGGTTGATGCCGCGCGTGACCGCGCGCAGGCTGGCCGTCACCGCCACCGCGGAATGGCGGGCGATGCGGTCGGCCAGCCGCACGCAGGCGGGGATCAGGCCGGCCGCCTCCACCACCTCGTTGACCAGCCCGAGGCGTAGCGCCGCGGCGGCGTCGATGGCCTCACCGGTGAGGATCATCTCGTTGGCGCGCTTGCGCCCCACGTGGCGCGGCAGCCGCTGCGTGCCGCCGAACGTGGGCGGGAAGCCCAGCTTGATCTCCGGCTTGGCGAAGGTGGCGTGAGCGGCCGCGATGGCCAGGCTGCAGGCTTCCAGGATCTCGCAGCCGCCGCCGAAGGCCAGCCCGTTGACCGCCGCGATGACCGGCTTGGGGAATGCCTCGATGCGCCGCGTCATGGCCTGCCCGCGCTGCAGGAAACGGCGCAGCGCCTGCTCCGGCGAAGCCGCGAGGTCCGGCGCGAAGCCGGCGATGTCCGCGCCCGCGCTGAAGGCGCGCGTGCCGCTGCCGGTCAGGATCACGCAGCGCACGGCCGGGTCCGCCTCGATGGCGTCGAGCTTTTCCATCAGGTCGTCGATCAGCGCGTAGCTCAGCGCATTGAGCTTGGCCGGGCGGTTCAGCACCAGCAGCGCGTGCGCGCCCAGCGCGCGACATTGCACCGGCGCGTCGTCGTGGCCGCGCGCATCGACGCCTCCGAAGCCATGCTCAACCTCGAGCGCGAAGGCATCGACCTCGCCATCCGCCTCAACGCCCAGCCCCCCGGCCCCGGCGACCCGCGCCCGCTGCTGCGCGAGCGCCTGATGCTGGTGGCCGCGCCCGCCATCGCCGCGCGCATCACCGAGCCGCGCCACATGCTCGACGCGCCGCTGCTGGTGTTCCACGATCCCGGCGCGCGCTTCGCCTGGATGTCGTGGACGCAGTGGTACCAGCGCCTGGGCCTGGCGCGCTCGTCCAAGCAGGCCTGCCTGTACTTCTCGCAATACGCCCACGTCCTCAACGCCGCCGTCCAGCAGGCCGGCATCGCCATCGGGCGCACGCCGATGGTGTTGCCGATGCTCAAGAGCGGCCAGCTTCAGGTGGTGCTGCCGGAGCATGCCGTCGACGGGCTGACGTACCAGATCGTTGCCGCCGACACCGAACGGCCCGGGGTGCGGCAGTTCCGGGCGTGGCTGGAAGGGGAGTTGGCGGGGGAGGTGATTGGGTGATGTGGCGCGGCGCGGGGCGCTGAGGCCGGTTTCCGCCGGTATTCAGGTGGCGTCAGGCCGACGCCTGCATCCGATGTCCATGAAATTCGGAAAATTCCGCAGTACAAACCAGACTTTGGGGGGGTGATCGTTTTCCCTCGCAGTGCCGTAATTCAGGGTCAACGGCGACAAATCGCATAAATGGCAGTTTCGGGAAACTTGACAGTTTCCGTGGAGCTGCCGTAGCTGCGTGCGATCGCCGATCCACCAGGGTGCCGGCGCCATCGCGTCGCGCCCCGATCATGGCGCTGCAAACGCGAGGAAAATCAGGCGGAAAACACACGTTGAAGCCTTCAATTCGCCCGGATCCACCGGGGCCGTTTGCGCATAAGGTTGAGCGGAGTGCAAGCGGTGCAGGCAGTAAATTTCAGGGTTGGTGCAGGGATTTTCGCGGTGGCGGCGGGCTGGAGCCTGGCCGCCGTGGCCGCCGGCGTGACGCCCGACGGCGGCTCCGTCACCACCGTCACCACGGGGGCCGGCGGCCGCATCACGGTCGGTGTGGCGCAGGCGGTGGGCGGCGTCTCCACCAATACGTACCGCGATTTCAACGTGCCCCGCGCGGGTGTCGATCTCGACAACCGCGCCGCCTTCGCCCGCGTCATTCTCAATCAGGTCACGAGCACGAATCCGTCCGTGCTGGAAGGGCAGCTCGCGGTGCTCGGCCAGCGCGCCCACGTCATCATCGCCAATCCCAACGGCATCAGCGTGAACGGTGCTTCCGTGCTGAACGTGGGGAACCTCGCGCTGACCACCGGCCAGGTTTCGTTCAATGATTTCATCAGGCCGGACGGCGAGCTCCAGCGCAACGTCAAGCTGGCAACCACGGCGGGCATGATCGACGTCGGCCCCGGCGGCCTGTCGGGCGAGCTGCTCAATCTCGAGCTGGTGGCCAAGCAGATACGCATCGCGGGCAAGGTCGAGAACCGCTTCGACAATGCCAACGCGCACATCCGCGCGGTGGCCGGGACCAGCAACGCGGAGATCGATTCCAGCATTTCCCCCACCGACAACGCCAGCGAGTGGGTCAAGTATTCGGCGCCGGCGGTCAACCCGGGGCAGGGGTTCGCCGTGGACATCACCGCGGCGGGCAGCCTGAGCGCCGGGCGCATCGAGCTGATGGTGACGGACCAGGGCGCGGGCGTGCGGCATGCCGGCGCGGCGTATGCCACCGCCGGCGATTTCGTCGTCTCGGGCACCGGCGACCTGCAACTTGCCTCCGGCCGGATCCAGGCCGCGCGGGACGTGCTGATCGGCAGCGGCGGTCTGGTCGGCAACGGCAACGTCGTGGCCGGCCGGCACCTGCAGGTGGCTTCCGAGCGGGTCGACCTGGCGGCTTCCGCCTTGAGCGCGGGCACCCGCACCGCGGGCGACCTCGTGATCGGGTCGTCCGGGCAGGTGCATGCGCAGCCCGTCGCGCTGGCGGACACCACGCTGGCGGCCAGCGGCGGCATCGGCGTGTTCGACGCCGGCCCCGGCGTGCTGTGGCGCGGCACGCAAGCCACCGCCGGCGGGAATATCGTCCTTGCCGCCACCGGGCTGCAGACTGCACAGGGCGCGGGCCGCAGCGCCCTGGTCTCGAAGAGCGGCGCCGTTTCCATCGAGGCCGCAAATGCCACGCTCGCCGGCACCGATATCGACGGCACGGCCGGCACGGCGATCCGGGCGCAGTCGCTGGCGCTGCAGGATGCCGACGTGCGTTCCTCCGGCGGCGCCATCGCGGTCACGGTCACGGGCGACTATGCCCAGCAGGACAGCACCCTGCTGGCCGCCGGCGATGTCCGCCTGCGCGCGGGCGCGGTGTCCATCGGCTCGGACGCCCGGCAATCGAGCGTGGTCGCCACCGGCGGCGGCGTGCTGGTGCGGGCCGACGGCGACATCGCCAACAGCGGCGGGCTGATCCAGGGGCAGGCGAGGAACGCCGACGATGCCGAGGTGGCCGGCGCCGTCACGCTGCGCGCCGGCGGCAACATCCTCAACACCGCCACGCCGCAATGGCTGGGCATCCTGTTCGGCGCCGGCGACGACGTCTCGGTGCAGGCCGGCGGCGACGTCGTCAACCTGCACGGCCGCATGCTGTCCAACGGCTATCTCGACGTGCGCGCCGGCGGCGACCTGCTCAACCAGATCACCAAGCAGGCCGGCGCCAACGGCGAGCAGCCCGACTTCCGCACCGCCTCCGGCAAGCGCTGGCTGTTCCTGACCAAGAGCACGGCCAGCTTCGACGTGGACTACGGCCAGGCCGACCGGCCCGGGCAGATCGCCTACCTGCTGTCGGACAAGGGCACCACGCTGACCGGCCGCAACGTGATCAACCAGGGCGGCGAGATCTATGCCAACAACGGCGACATCACCGTGCGGGCCGCCGATACCTTCAGCACGCAGGGCGTGGCCACCGGCAGCGCGCACTACGCGCGCTCGTGCCTGATCGTGTGCCGCGCCTCGGCATCGTCCACCACCACCGTGACCGGCGGCCTGCTGTCCGCCGGCGGCAACATCGACATCCAGGCGGGCAACGTGGCCGCCAACGTGGGTGGCCGGGTGCTGGCGCTGGGCGACCTGCGCGTCGACGCGCCCGTCACTTACGCCACCGGCATCACCGGCTACAGCGCCATCGCGCGGGACCGCGGCTTCAAGGCGTTTTTCGGCGACACCTGGGCCCGGCTCTACGCGATGGACGTGGGCGGCAGCTGGATGGCGGCGGGCCGCACCACCGTCACCGGCGACACCGTGACCAACGGCGGCAGCTTCGACGGCGACGTGGCCATCGCCGGCAACGCGGCCACGCTCCGGCCGCGCCAGCGCGATCCGGTGTCCATCGACAACCGGCTGGGCCTTACGTCCTGGTTCTGGAAATGACGGACGTGAGCATGCGCGACTTCGACGGATTCCATGCCGTGGCGGCACTGGCCGCCGCGCTGGCGATGACGCCGGCAATGGCGCAGGTGCCGCCGCTTCCCGTGCCGTCCGCGCCGGCGGTGCAGGAAGACCCCGCGCAACGCCTGCTGCGCGAGCAGCGCCAGCGCGAGCTGGAGCGCGAGGCCACCCAGCCGCCGGCGCAGATCCAGGCCGCGCCCGGGCTGGCGCCGGACGCGCCGGTCGAGGCCGTGCCGGAAACCTCCGCCACCTTCGAGATCCGGCGCATCCAGGTGCGCGGCAACACCGTGCTCTCCGAGGCCGAGGTCGATGCCATCACCGCGCCGTTCCTGGGCCACGCGCTCGGCACCAACCGCATCAACCTGCTGCTGCGCCGCTTCACCGAGGCCTTCGTGGCCCGCGGCTACATCACCACGCGCGCCTACCTGGGCGAGCAGAACCTGGCCAGCGGCGTGCTCGTCGTCACCGTCGTGACCGGCACGGTGGAGTCGGTCCAGCTCAACGGCCGCGTCATCCGCCCGGGCGGCGGCGGGCTGTTCGACACCGTTGGCGGCGGCCTGCTGACCGATGCCGGCACCGCGTGGCAGTTCCCGGCGCCGGACGACACCCTGCGCCTGCCCGACCTGGAGCAGGGCGTCGACCAGATCAACCGCCTGCGCCGCAACCAGGCCGAGCTGCAGATCCTGCCCGGCCAGACCCCGGGCAGCTCGGTGGTGGCGCTGACGAACCAGACCGGCGACCGCTTCCGCTTCAACGCGGGGGTGGACAACTACGGCAGCCGCAGCACCGGCATCGCGCGCACCCGGCTGGGCATCGACGCGGACAACGCGCTGGGCTTCCAGGAGTCCGTTTCCGCCAGCTACATCGGCACGGTGGACACCAATGCCGCCGTGCTGTCGGCGGCCGTGCCGTTCGGCTACAACACGTTCAGCTATACCGGCTCGCTCTCGGAGTACCAGAGCGCCATCGCCGACACGGCGCTGCTCTACGGCCGCAGCCTCGGCCACACGCTGGGCTGGAACCGCGTGATCACCCGCGACAGGACCGGGCGCCAGGCGCTGGACCTGACGCTGACCTATCGCAAGAGCGAGCGCGAGATCAACAACCTGCAGCTCGACCCCCAGCGCCTGACCGTGCTGCGCGCGGCCTGGAGCGGGCTGCGCCGCTTCGCCGCCAACGGGCAGCCCGGATACGCCACGGCGGAGGCCGGCATCTCGCGCGGCCTGACCTCCCTGAACGCGACCCGCGATCCGTCGGACATCCGCGCCGACGAAGCCCACGCGCAGTTCACCAAGCTGGACGCCAGCGCCACGCTGCAATTGCCGCTGCCGCGCCTGTCTGGCGGCGCGCAACTGGCCTGGCGCGCGCAACTCGCCGGCCAGTGGGCCAACGTCGCGCTGTTCGGCTCCGAGCAGATCTACGCGGGCGGCATGAGCACCGTGCGCGGCTTCCGCGAAGGCGTGATCGCGGGCGACCGCGGCGCCTACCTGCGCAACGAGCTGGCCTGGGCCAACGCCCCGGCGCTGGCCGGCGTGCGCATGGAACCCTATGTGTTTCTCGACGGCGGCCAGGCCGCCTATGTGGCAACGCGCAACTGGCAGTCCGTCGCCGGCACCGGCCTGGGGCTGCGCCTTTCCGCCCAGTGGGCCAGGCAGGTCTTCACCAGCGAGCTGATGCTCGGCATGCCGCTGGCGCAGCCCGCCTATCTGGGCACGAAGAGCGCGCTGGTGCTCGCCACCCTGAACTGGACTTACTGAACCCACGCTTTATCGGCTATCCCAAGGACCCGTCATGCAAGCACAGATCCGCCTCGTTCGCCTTACTCGCCTCACTCGCCTCACTCGCCTCGTTGCCGCCGCCGCGCTGGCCTGCGGCCTGCAGGCCGCGCAGGCCGCCACCGTCAACGGCGTGGCCGTGACCGACGAACAGGTCACGCAGGCCATGCAGCAGATGCGCATCGCCGACGCGCCGCAGGCACGCGAAGCCATCAAGCAGCAGCTCATCGCGCGCGAGCTGTTCCGCCAGGAAGCGGCCAAGGACAAGACGCTGGAGACGCGCCCCGAAGTCCAGGCCGCGCTGCGCGAGGCGCGCAACAACATCCTGACCCAGGCCTGGCTCAAGGACAGGATCAAGCCCGCGCCCGTCACCGACGAGCAGGTCAGGCAGCGCTACGACGCCATCGTCGCCAGCCTGGGCGAGAAGGAATACAAGGCCCGCGTGATCGAAGTCGCGGACGATGCGGCCGCCGGCAGCGCGCTGGCCCGCATCAAGGGCGGCGAGGACTTCGGCAAGGTCGCGCAGGCGGTCAGCCTGGCGCCCTCCAGGGCCAGCGGCGGCGCCATGGAATGGATCAGCTTCAAGGTGCCGGCGCAGGAGGGGCAGACCCAAAGCTTGCCGCTGCCGCTGGCGCAGGCCATTGCGGCGCTGCCGGCCGGGGCGGTCAGCGCCGCGCCCATTGCCTGGAACAACCACCGCTTCCTGGTCAAGGTCGATGAAGCGCGGCCGACCCAGGTCCCGGCCTACGAGGCCGCCAAGCCCGGCATCCAGCAGGCCCTGCAGGCGCAGGCGCTCGAGCGCGCCACCACCGCGCTGGTCACGCAGTTGCTGACCAAGGCAAAGATCACCCAGTAAGGCGATCCGGCACCGCCCCAGCGCAGGCGGCGAGCGGGACCCGCAGGCAGAACGAACAAGAAGACAGCCAGAACCGACCATGCACCACGACCGACCGGCCACGCCATCCACCGACACGCAGCAACCCATGCCGCCGCTCGCCGCCACCGGCGCCGCCGACGCGGGCGCGCTGTCGCTTGCCGAACGCGGGCGCCGCAGCGTGCTGGCGCGCGCGATGGCGGGGCTGGTCGCCATGACCTTGTGGCTTGGCCCCATGCAGGTCACGTTGCAGCAGGCGCAGCAGGCCGCCGGCGTGCTGGCCGCGGGCGCGGTGGAACTGCAGGCGCCGGCGGTGCATGCGGGCGCGGTGCGGCAGAGCTTGCTGCGCTGGGCGGTCGCCCACCTGCCGGTGATGCTGCGCTTCGGCCCGGCGCAGGCCTACGCCGCGCCGATCACGGACCCCAGCGCCCCGGTACGCTTCACCCCCACCATCACCAGCACCACCGGCCCCGGCGCGCCGCAGGGCGGCGTGCCCGTGGTGGGCATCACCACGCCCAATGCGCAGGGCATTTCGCTGAACCAGTACCGCGCCTTCGTGGTCGACCCGATCGGCCTGATCCTGAACAACAGCGCCACCGGCGGCGGCAGCTTCCTGGGCGGGCAGGTCGGCGCCAACGCCAACCTCGCCGCGTCGGGTCCGGCCAGCCTCATCATCAACCAGGTCACGAGCCAGTCGCCGGCGCAGATCAACGGCACCGTGGAAGTGTTCGGCGCGCCGGCCGGGCTGGTGGTCGCCGCGCCGGGCGGCGTCTACACCAGTGGCGCCGGCTTCACCAACACCACGCAGGTCACGCTGACCACCGGCACGCCCCAGTTCCTCACGGCCGGCGGCGCGCCGACCAGCTTCGACACGGCGGCCGCGGCCGGTTTCCTGGTGCAGGGCGGGCGCGTGCAGATCGCCAACCCGGCGCCGGGCAACGCCAATGCGTCCGGCATCGAAGGCACGGTCGGCAACATCAGCCTGATCGCGGAGTCGATCGGCATCGACGCGGCCCTGCACGCCGGCAACCAGATCAACCTCGTGGCGGGCCGGCAACTGGTCACGCCCGACGCGGGCGGCTTCGCCACGTCCGCCGCGGGCGCCAACAACGCGGCCACGAACAGCTCCGCCACCGGCGGCCTGGCCATCGATGCCACCGCCTTCGGCGCCATGAATGCCGGCCAGATCAAGATCGTCAGCACGGCCGCCGGGCTCGGCGTGCGCGCCGATGGCAGCCTGGCGGCATCGTCCGGCAACCTGACGCTCGATTCGGCAGGCAACCTCAAGGTGGGCAACACCTACGCCAAGCAGCAGGCCGCGCTCACCGCCGCCGGCGCGGTCGCCGCCTCGGGCAATGGCCTCGGCGAGGCCGGCTACAGCATCAAGGCGGGCACGGACGCCACGCTTGGCGGCACGCTCGAATCCGGCCGCGCCTTGTCGGTGGCGGCCGGCGGCTCGATCACCGGCGCCGGCGGCGCGAAGGCGCAGGACGCCGTGACCCTGGCCGCGGGCGGCAGCGTCGATATCGGCGGCGTGGTCAACGGCGCGCAGGTGGCGGTGCAGGCCGCCGGCAACGACGGCCGCGGCGACATCCGGCTGCGCGGCGACGTCACCTCGCCCGGCCAGATCCAGCTCCTAGCCGCGCGCGACACCACCATCGACGGCAACGCGATCTCCGCCGGCGACCTGAACCTGTCCACCCGGCGCAACCTGACCATCAACGGCGCGGCAGGCAGCACCAGCGGCAACGTGGCGCTGACCGGTGTCACCGGCAGCGTCACCACGGCCGGCAATGTCGTGTCGCCCGGCACGCTCACGGTGAACGCCGGCACCGACGTCAACCTTGGTGGCGAAGTGCTGTCCGCAAAATCCGCCACCGTGGTCGCCGGCAGCGGCAGCATCGCCACCACAGGCCAGATCGGCAGCAATGAGGATCTCACGCTCTCCGCCGCGCAGAACGTGACCGTGGGCGGCCAGGCGCAAAGCGCCGGCAACACCGCGATCACCGCCGCCGCGGGCAGCGTGGCCATCGACGGCGCGCTCACCAGCGACAAGGACGTCACCGTCACGGCCGGGCGCGATGCCGTGGTTTCCGGCAACCTCGGCAGCGGTGGCGCGGTCGCCCTGACGGCCACGGCCGGTTCCGCCACCGTGAACGGCACGCTCGGCAGCGTCGGCAATGCCAGCCTGGCGGCGGGCCAGGACATCCACCTCGCCGGCAGCGTGCTCGCCGGCGGCAACCTGGCCGCCAACGCCGGCCGGACCCTCGACGCGGGCCAGCTCACCTGGGTCGCGGGCAATGCCACGCTGCGCGGCAAGGACATCTCCATCGGCTCCGCGCCCGGGCAGGTCAACGCCGTGAGCGGCACGCTCGACGCCGCCGCCACGCGCAATCTCACGTTGACGGGCGACACCACGGCAGGCAACGCCAGCCTCGCCGGGCAAGCGGTCGCCAACGGCGGCGCCACCATCGCCACGCAGCAACTGACCGTGCAAGGCGGCGCGCTCAGCAATACCGGCACCCTTGCCGGCAACCAGCTCACTCTGGCCGCCGACAGCCTCGTCAACCGCGGCACCATCGGCGGCCAGAACGTCACCGCCACCCTTGCCGGTGGCCTGGACAACGCCCAGGGCCTGATCGCCGGCACGCAAAACCTGGCGGTCACGGCAGGCGCGCTCACGGCCAACCAGGGCGGCACGCTGTTCGCCGGCGACCTGAGCGGCCAGAATCCGGCCATCGGCGACCTGGCATTCAGCGTGACGGGCGGCAACGGCAGCTTCAACAACGCCGCCGGCCAACTGCTGGCCGGCAACAACCTCACGCTCAACACCCCCAGCCAGGTATTCGACCCGTCCGCCGCCGCCAACGGCACGCTCAATGCCAATGGCACGCTGACGCTGGCCACGCTGGCCATCAACAACACCGGTACCTGGAACGTGCCGGGCGGCAGGGTCGTGCTCAACGCCAGCCAGGGCATCACCAATACCGGCACCATCCAGAAGGCGGGCGACCTGTCGCTTGCCACCGGCGGCACGCTGGCCAACAGCGGCCAGATCATCGGCGGCGGCAACCTGTCCCTGTCGGCCGGCAGCCTCGGCAACACCGGCACCGTGCACGCCAATGGCGACCTCGCGCTGAATGGCGACATCGCCAATGCCGGCACCGTGGAATCGCTCGGCAATATCGCCATCACCGGCAGCAACTACGACAACCGCGGCGGCACCACGCAGGCCAATGGCGATCTCAAGATCGACATCGGCGGCACGGTGAACAACCTGGGCAGCGTGCTCGGCGCCAACGGCAACCTGCATATCGCGGCCGGCGCGGTCATCAACGACCGTGCCGGCCCGGTGGATGCGGGCAGCGCCACCAGCAAGGCCAGCAATCCGGGCCTGCTCGATACCGTGGTCATCGGCAGCTACGTGCCGTGGCTGCCCGGCGGCAGCTGCGACAGCTGCCCGGGTTTCATCCCCGGCACGCCGACCGAAGTCACGCTGGGCAATGTCATGCGCAACCCGGACGGCTCGGTGCGGCTGGTCCTGGGCAGGGAGAACACCACGAGCGGGGATGGCTTTGCGCAGGTCTATCTCTGGCACTTCATTCCCACCTCGGCGTGGGGCGGCACCATGCCGCCCGACTACCAGAATGCCACCGTGCGGGACATCGCCGCGCCCACGGTGGATCGCACCACGATACGGCAGGCCGACGGCGCGGCAGGACAGATCATCAGCGGCGGCAATCTCGACATTACCGCCGCATCCCTGTCGAACAAGGGTGGCGTCGTGTCCGCCGGCAGGGACGTCACGCTCAATCTCGGCAGCCTCGACAACGGCCGCTCGGCAACGCTGGTCAACAGCGTTACGGATACCGTCAACCAGGCCGACCTGTCCGCCTTCATGGCGCGGCTTGCCGCGCTGACGACCGAGCTGGTGTCCCCGACCATGCCCGGCCCGCTGGTCTACGGCGTGCCGCCGGTCATCAGCGACTGCGATACCTGTCCCGGCCCGCCACCGTGGTCGCCGGTCGTGCTCGGCCAGACCGGCAGCGGCGCCCAGCCGGCGCTGCCCAGCCAGTCCACCGTGAGCTACCAGCTCGGCAAGGCCGGCCAGATCGTCGCCGGCGGCAACCTTGGCCTGACCGGCACCGGCGACCTGACCAACAGCGGCGACCTGGCCGCCGCCGGCAAGATCGCCATCGCCACGCCCGGCACCTTCACCAACCAGGGCCTGCACGACAGCCAGGTCATCACCACGCCGGGCTGCGTGCCCGGCGCTGCCTCCTGCCCGGGCGACAGCTACCAGCGCGTGGAGACGCTGGCCTGGCAGCAGACCCCCAGCACGGTCGCCGCGGGCCAGACGCTGACCATCGACGCCGCCAATATCCAGAACCTCAGCGGCACGCTGGCCGCGCAAGGCGACGTCAAGCTCACCGCCGGCAGCAGTGTCACCAACCAGGCCGGGGCCATCCAGTCCCTGAACGGCGACGTGTCGATCACCGCGCCCACGCTGGTCAACAAGACGCTGGACCCGGTCCAGCTGCACAAAAGCTACGGCAGCAGCAACCCCGCCTACGCGGGCGGCTGCAACCCGGGCGGCAGCTACGGCAACAGCCAGTGCGCCGCCACCGAAGATACCGCCGCCGGGCCGGCCGCCGTCATCAGCGCCGCGCGCGACGTGCAGATCAACGGCGGCACGCTGACCAACAAGGGTGCCCTGATCACCGGCGGGCGCGACGTCACGGTCAGCGCCAGCGGCGCCATCGACAACAGCAGCCTGCCGCTCAATGCCGACTGGGTAGGCCGCTGGCAGGAAGATCGCTCCGGCGGCGACCGCTGGCACGACACCGGCGGACGCGCCACGCTCGGCAGCCTCGAATCCGGCATCCAGGCCGGCCGCGCGCTGTCCGTCACCGCGGGCGGCCAGGTGCTCAACACCGGCAACTTGATGGGCAGCACCGTCGACCTCACCGGCGCGGCGCTGGTCAACGGCTACACCAGCCCCAACCAGCCCACGCCGCCGTCCACCGGCGCACAGCAGGTCATCTCCCTCGGTCCCGTGGCCGCACCCGCCGGCGCCGTGCCGGCCGCCACACCCGTGAGCGATCCCACGCGGCCCTGGCAGTTCAACCCCGTGATCGTGGCCGCGCCCACGGCGCCGGACGTCGGCGGCAAGCAGACCATCGACTGGCACTTCAACGCCAACCTGGGCGGCAACCCGGTCGGCGGCCCCAGCGTCAATACCGATCGCGCCCAATACATCAACAACAGCGCGGCCACCGCCGTGCTGGCCGGCGTCACGCCGGACAGCCTGCTGGCGCAACTGCCGGCCGAACTGCGCCCAGGCAACGTCAACTTCTACTACGACCCCTACACCGAAGGCCAGAAGCTCCAGCAAGCGGCCCTGCAACAGACCGGACAAGCCAGCTTCATCAACGGCCTGGCGTGGGACAGCCAGAACCAGCTCTCGGTCACCGACCAGGAAAAGCTGGTCCTGTACCGCAACGCGGCGGACTACGCCAAGGAACACAGCATCGCGCTGGGCACCGCGCTCACGCCCGGGCAGGTGTCGGCGCTGGACGCGCCGATGCTGTGGTACGTGCAGCAAGCCGTGCCCGACCCGAGCTGCAACAGCCTGGCGAGCACGGCGTGCCCGACGGTCAACGCGCTGGTGCCGCAGGTCTACCTGCCCGAAGGCTACGCCCAGGCACTGACCAAGCCCACCGGCGGCAGCATCGCGGGCGACAACATCAAGCTGGACATCGAAGGCCAGCTACGCAACACCGGCACGGTGACGGCCACCGACACGCTGCAGGTCAAGGCCGGCAGCATCGAGATCGGCCCGAACGTGGTGGACATCGGCACCTCGGCGTACAAGGTGCAAGGCGGCTGGAACGAGATCACGGGCACGGTGGTACAGCCGGGCGGGTTCATGAGCGCGATGCACATGGACATCGAGACCGAGCGCATCCACGCGGTAAACGATGCCTTCCTGATCCGCAACGCCGACGGCACGGTAGACGAAGCCGCGACGCTGGCGCTGGTGAACCAGTTGAAGGCCAACCTTGGGCTGAATTACACCGAGGATACGGTCAGCGACGATATTCATACGCGGTTTATCAAGGAGAAGAAGGGGTTTGGGGTTCTTGGCCAGATCGTCATGATGGTGGCGGCTGTGGCCATCTCCATCGTGACGGCCGGGGCAGCTTCGGCCGCCATGGGCGTGGCGCTGGCACAGATGACGTTGGGCCAGGCAATGCTGACAGCCGCGCTGTCGAGCATAGCGAGCAGCGCGTTCACGCAGATTGCCTCGGGCCAGGGACTGGACTTCGGGAAGCTGGCCATGGCAGGGGCGGTCGCCGCGGCGACCGCCGGACTGACCAACGGTATCACCTTCGACGGCAACAGCTTCGGAGTAAGCGCATGGGGGGAATCGCTCAAGGGGACGAGTACCCTGGCGAACCTCGCCGGCACGAACAGCCTGAGCGGCGTAGTGCAGGCAGCAAAGGATGGGGCGACTGGCACACTGTTGCAGCAGGCTGTCGGCATCGTTGGCACGGGCCTGATCAATGCCGGTGTCAGCACGGCGGTGTACGGCGGCAGCTTTGGGAATGCGCTCAAGGGCAGTTTGGTAGCGCAGGCGGCGGCGCTGGGGGCCAATTCGATTGGAAGTCAGACGGACGCGGGCTCCTGGCAGAGTGTGGCGAGCCATGCAGCGTTGGGTTGCGTTGCTGGCGCGGCTGGAAGTGGTGATTGTGTATCTGGGGCTATTGGGGGAGCCACCTCAGCGGTGGTGGCTCCGCTTGTCGGCAGCGCCTTGGGTATCGAGACGAACGCCGATCGTGCGAACGTAGTCAACCAAGTGGTGGTAACCGCTATAGCCATGCTGGCGGGCGGCAGTTTGGCGGTGGCCTTGGGCCAGGACGCCACGGTGGCAGCGGGAGCGGCACAGAATGAGGCGCTTAATAACTACCTAAGTAGCAAATCGGAGCGGGAAGCCTTTGATAAGGCCAATCGTGAGTGTGCGAATGGTGTTTTGTCATCGTGTGCGGCTGCCAATATTTACGCGGAAGCTGACCGAAAGAAAAACGATGTACTGACTAATGGCCTGAGTGACTGCGAAGGGAGCAGTTGCCAGTCGCTCGCAAGCTGGATTCAGGAGCAGAAGACTGCTTACGGTTGTGGGTCGGCATCGGGTTCCGTAGACTGCCAAGTGCTAGACAGGAGTTGGCAGATTGCGCAAGCGAAGGCGCAGGGGCTGGAGGCGCCGGCATTTGCGCCGGATGACTTGATCGGCACAGGGCTGGTCAAGGGGCTGCTCACGGGTACACTGAAAGAAGTTGGCCTGTTGGGTGTGATGAAGGCCATTCCTGGTGACGTTGCTAAGGCTTTAGGGGATGGACTCGCCAAAAATTCACCGGGAAGTCTGCCATTCTCCGTCTGGGATACATCAATCACAAGCGCTGGCAGTCGGTTTCTGAACGTCGAAACGAACCTAACAGCCAAAGAATTCGAGCAGAATTTGAGGTCAAACGGATACAAGGTCGCCAGTCAAGGGGTTAATACGAATGGGCCATTTTCCGTTTTGACCAACGGGGTCTCAACATACACTACATACATACGTTCAAGCACGGGAGAGACTGGCGCATTTTACAAGGGGCCGAATGGGATAAGTGCCAAATTCTCCTTGGTTGGCCAATGATGAAGGGGACTGTTATGAATGGAATGAAACAGGAAGATGTGCATAGATTGGCATTTAAAAATCTATCGCGTACGCTTGATAGGGGATGGGGGTTTCCGAATCAAGTGTTTAAAGGGAGATGGAGTGTTTTTCTTTTTTTTGAATCGGATCGGGCATTTGATCCTGAATTTTCTGATATCTTAAATGATATTCTAATAATTGAGGGTGGGAGTGTTGCCTGCTTATTGAATATCGATAAAACTAATTTATTTGAGTTTGAAAGAATATCATCAATATTTATAGATAGGACGACTACCCGTAACTCATATGGATTGGCGCTTGAGGGGGATGGTCCGGAGAACGGGTGGATTTATCTAATGGATAAATATATATGCATGTCGGATATTGGGGATTGGTGTTTTTATTGCGAAAAAAGTAATGATATTGCAGTGATGGCGCTGCGAGAAGTGGAGTATGTAAGTAGATTTCAGAGGCCTTTGAGTAGTTTGTTGGCGAAGCCGATAGAAGAGTTGTTGGATGGTGGCCGCTCTCCTTTGTTTCCGTTCGATCATTTAGTCCCTGCGTGGCGTAAAGTACTGCTGGAGAATTATGGCAGAACTGGCAACCTATCGAGCTGATGCGGCCTGTTTCGAACCGCGTTTACCGAACTACCGAATACAGGAAATGCAGCAATATTCGCTGGTGGACGGATGCCCAGATCCAAAAGTACTTCATGGAACTCACAGGGGCGACGCAGCTACCAGCAGCCAGAACGATCCCCGGAAAGGGAACCTTGTACGTGGTGAACACACCCAGCGGCAATTTCACTCTCCGAGATTTTTCCACTTCGTCCGGACAGACAGGACCGGCATGGACCATTGACCTTCCTAAGGCTGCGACAGGCACCACGTACAATCCAGAGATAAAGTTCCTTAAGGGAGGCACTCAATGAAACCCATCGAACACATTGATGAGATCATCAGGGATTCGTTTGGACTGTGGATTACAGGTCTATTTAGTGCGATCGGCGGGTGGAATCCAGCCTTGTCGTTTGAAGAGCGCAAGGAGGCTTTCTTCTGGCTGATCGAACGATTGCTCCGAACAGGAAAGATCAGGTTTGTTGCTCCTGGAGCTGACTGCTATGTGTCACCGGAGAACCCTCACCCGTGGTTCACGATTGACGACCATGACGCACAGTGGCAGGAGGCCCCGGAGAAAATTGTCGTTCAGCTTTGTGCCCAATGGCCTCAGCATGCGCGTGATGAAAGCGACCTGGATCTCGTAACTTACTTCTACAGCATCCCGGCGATCATATGGGTGGCAGACGATGGATCGCTTGTCGCGTCATGAAACCTTGATGTGTTCGGCAACGGTATCCCGAAACGGCGTCCTCGCCGGTGCCGTTGCGGCAGTGATATTCGTCTGCCCGGCGCTACACAGCCTAACTCCGTCTGGAGTTACGACTTCGTCCATGACCAACTGGTACCCGAATGAAAACGCTATTTCCTCTCTGATTTCGACGCTGTGGACTTGCTGCAGGAGCTTGCCTGGTGCTTCTGGCCTGATTCCAAGAGCGGCAGGGTAATTGTCATTGACTATGGCAAGATCAAACAATGAGCGAAATTGAAATGAGAGAATACGAGCAACGTCAGTTGGGGCTGATGCGTGACTTCCTTGTTGATTACACATGTCATGGGATCTCGCTGAAACGTCCGATCGATGTGATGGAGGGGCTATTGTTGTGCGTTCCCGACTTTCCCCTTAACTGACGTACGGAATTCCATGAACATTGGTTCTCGTTGGAACAAGCTCGGGAAATAGTGCTAGATCGGGGCGAAGATGTGTCTGATTTTGCCACAGAAATTGACGCTGCCATTGCTATAAGGAGATTAAGTTATTGGGGGAGTGAAATGAAATGAAGATAAATAATATAAA
Source organism: Cupriavidus sp. WS (assembly GCF_000395345.1). Classification (NCBI taxonomy): domain Bacteria; kingdom Pseudomonadati; phylum Pseudomonadota; class Betaproteobacteria; order Burkholderiales; family Burkholderiaceae; genus Cupriavidus; species Cupriavidus sp. WS. The sequence goes on from NZ_AQPL01000239.1 coordinate 18,728, forward strand.
AGAGATCATTGAATGTTCGTTTGGGCTATGGATTTCAGTATTGTTCAGTGCTATTGGTGGCTGGAATCCAGGGATATCGCTCCAAGAACAAAAGGGCGAATTTTTCTGTTTATTAGAAGAGCTTCTCAAGGAAGGGCGGGTAAAATTCTGTCCTCCAAATGAACTGTGGCGTGATGGTTATGATATTTGGGATGTTGATGTTAAGACCATCCTTCAATATTTGCGGTCGCGCTGGCCGGATGCGGCGAGGTCAGAGAACGATATCGTCCTGGCCGAATATTTTTACGATATGCCGGCCATTCTATGGGTTTCCGAAGATGGAACGCTACACGGGTCATAGTTCTTGCATTTAACGCTGCGACCGCCTGGATGGGTGCGCTGAAGAGCGTTGGTCTCTTGGGGATGATGAGATCTGTGGATGGTGATGCTGCGAGAGTTAATGGCGGGACCTATTTACAGGTTGCTGGCGGCGGAGCGACTTGTTTGGTCGAGAGGCTCGATGCTAAGGCGGGAAAACGTAGGCGCGCATATCATGATGCGCCGAACGCGGCGTATCCGGATGGCACGTTACTGGTCTTTCGTGCAGGATAGATCAAAATGCTGTCCGACGAATGGTTCAGAGCAGATCAGGTGGCAGAGATCTTTGTGGTTTTTTTGAATCAGTTGCCTGAACCTGAATACCTAAGGTAGAGAGATGCGCCAGGGTTCTGATCACCATGACCCATGCGAGAGGAATACGCTCGAGCAACCTCAACAACATTGGAGTATCGCTACCCCAAGGGCTATATAACGGCACCGTTGTCGTGAACGGGAAAACCTTCAACTACAGTGCCTTCAAACTCCCCGACGGGGCAATAAATGTCGGCCGCATTACACCACCGAGGTAACCATGGGTACGCCGCGAAGGTTAAGAGACGACGAACGTGCGTTGTTAGTTGCATTGATAGCTGGCAAACCTGAGGCAAGTCGTCTCCTTAGTTCGCTAGATGAAACGATTGTTGAAGAGATGGACGGCGGCGGGATGGGCAGTTTGCTTTTCCTCCGGTCAGACAACAGACCGCGTCACCTCGGAAAGCAATTGGTAGAAAAAGAGTTTGCTGATATCGATGGCGTACCTGTTATGGTCACAGTTAACTTGGACGAGCGCGGAGAGCTATTCGAGCTTGATATTTGGAAGGTTGATTTCTCCCCGTTGATGCGATTCACTTCTGATATCAAATGATTGCACATACACGCTCGCCCAAATTTTCGTTCGCGCTCGGTCGCCGATTTTGTCGACGGCATGGCTCGTTCTGATGGCGAACGACATTGTTGACGCGCGGGGATGCTGGTGTCAGGGCAGGTCGATGAAGTCGTCCTCCAGACACTGGGGGCAGTCGCAAGTATCCTTCCAAACTACTAGAGGTTTGCGTGTGATCGACCAACTAGCTCCTTGTGGTGCTAATGAAGCAAAGGTCGGTTACACCACTCTCACAAAGGATGTTCAGTTGCAGATATTGAAAGATACTAAATTATTAAAAACTGGTGCTGTAAATGGTGCGGCCTGGAATTTTTATACTAGTCCTGTTACAGGGAGGGCCGGCCCTTCAGGGCCATTGGTATGAGCACTCAATGAGGCTGGTATTAACATTATTGTTAATTAACTATGATCTTTACAATCTGCTATTCGCCTGTTTCGATGGCATTTTCAGAGATGTCAAGAAAAGATCTGGTACGATTTTATGGGTGGTTCATGGGGATTGTGCCTGAATGTATATTGGATTTGGAGGGGGCGGTAAGAGGTACATCTGGTTATGAGGGTTGGTCAGCCAATGGTGAGGTGAATTCTCTGCTCGATCTTGGTATCTGGTTTTCTACGCAAGTTGGGAGAATGAGGCTGGATCAAGATGAGATTTTTATTCTGAAGAATAAAATGCAATTTCCTGTCGAAGTGCAAGACTGGGATCTGGATGAAAAAACGAAATCCATGGCGGTAAGGGTGGGTATGTACTACGGTAGCGTCGCGTTGAAGAATAATCCTGGCCTGAAATGGGAGCAATTGCTAGGGAGCAAACGACTTGCTGACTATGGGCAGCCGGTGCTGGCGGGTCCTGGCTTTGTTTCAATTAACCCCGTGAGAGTTGCACACTCTTTTGCGTGTGGTCTTGTCGATGGGTCACGGCAGGGCGGGCGCTTGCGAGAGGTCTACGAAAACTGGGCCGAACTTAGGATGCCCTCGTAGTTAGGGTGGTAGCGCAGCAAAAATTACGGTTCAAACCATCTCACTATAAAGAATTCATGACTCTTCCCGCAGTGCCTGAATGGTGAGCGCGGCGTCCATGGTTCGCTGCATACCGATCCAGATCGTCTTGGTGTTGGGCTCGCCATCACTCTTACAACCCAGGCGGATGAGACGGCGGGCTCCATCTGAAATGTCAATCCAGGCTTCCCGCAGAGTGGACGCACGCTGAACCGTGTGAACTGTTCTATTGCAACCGATGCCACCCTTGCAGGAAATCCTGCTTCGGCATTGGCTAAGTACAGTCAACTCGCTGGGATGTCTATAAATACGGTCGATGATTTGGCTGCTGCAATTAGGAACGGTCTTGTTCGCCTGAGCCAACTGCCTGTGGACTATGTGGTCGCATCGGATGGAGCACAGCTAATATTGAATACGCGTACCTCTGTGGCCTTGAGTCGCGCGGGGATACCACAGTCGCAATGGTACGGTGTAAATCAAACTGGAGTTCAAGTTCCGGGTATGCCAGGCGGGACTACCTTTAACGATCTGGCGGAGGGACAATTGGTGCGAAACAAGCTACCTCCAACCAGGACGTCTAATTTACCAGCGGGGTCAAAATGATGAAGGCAGGGCGTGGCATCGAAGTTCTCGACCCATACGAGTGGCTTCCAGGGCATGGTGAGAATGCGGTAGAAATTCGTACAGAAGGAACTGATCTGATAGCCACGGTAGTGTATGACTGTGATGCGGGGATACGTGAGCGGGAGTTGAGGTTCACTTCAGTCTGTTCTTTTTGCTCACAGGTATTTCTGGGGCCGTCGATGCTCGAAGTCGAGGGAGGGCAGGTGGCATTGCTTTTGCGGGGTTTACTGGTCGAGTACCCTGATTCAGAAGCTGCGATGGCCTGGAGCAAGCATTTTGGAGAACCTAGGATAGTTCGGCACTACAGTATCGTGTTTTTGGCGGAAAACCTTTTTTTTGGTTGTACTGGCGGGAAACGCCTTGCTTAATGAATCGACTAGCAGATTGTGAGAAGGAATCAGCTGGGACGAGATCGGTGAGCCAAACCTTGTCCTCCGCTAGAAAGAACTTAAAGCCGCACCGGTGCATTTGCAGGGCTTGGACTTCCAAAGCCGCAGCTTTACCGTGGCGTTTCCCGACAGCGATTGCTGTCGGTATGTCGGGTGGCCTAGCTAGGCGGCGCGCTTGAAAAATCACCATACTTACCAGGCACATTTACCGACAAGGTGTTGGAGTCTTTTGCTGGGCCGCATGATTTCCTTGGTAGCCTTACTGCTGACGACAGCCTTGGCAACCTGAAGGAGGGCATGACATCATTCCAGCGCATGATGTTCGAAATCCGGACGGATATTGACATCCCGTTGGCGGCGCCTTTCGCCGCAGTCACATTGCTGAATCAATATGGCATCGATTGGTCGATCTTCCGTAACCAAGCTCAGCAGTCGAAGGATGAAAAATGAATAGAGTTGCATTAATTCCGATGTTACTCGCCCTAGCCTGTGTTGGGTGTCTCCATTCACCTAAAAATTACCCGGGCGGAGGTGGTGACAACATCAATCCTAGCGATTATGCGGCCAAGACCTGTCCGAATCTCAGTGGCAGCTATGAAACCCTTGGGGAGCTATTGGATGGCGATGCTACAGCCCGGAGATTATCCAAGTCGATGCGAATCGAATATGTTTTTCCTTTCTCAAATGAGGAAGATTTGCGCAGAATTCGGGCTGCCGCGCGAACGGAAAATGGACGCATTCAAACTCCCGTTACGGCTCAGGTCGAACTGGTTAGACCGAGAGTTCTCAAGTTAAATTTAATCTATCCAGGTGAGAAAGTTGCGAACAACGAATTCTCGTTTGAGAATGTAAATAGATTTGTCTGTACCGGTGAAAACGGAAAAATCATTTGGGGAGGGGCTAGCGAAGGTGGGCGCTCAGAGTTTGGCCCTAATTCAACGGACTCCGTCGTAATGCTGTATTTGGATGGTCAAGGCAATCTAATCAGTGAGGAATCTACACAGGTCCACATGAGTCTGCGCCTCGGCGCAATTCCCGTGGGGACAGCCAAGTACTTCGCTATCTATCGATTCAAACGGCTACCCGAGAGTATGAAATAAGGATCCACCTGTAATCCGTACATCAAAGTCCAGAAACTGCGGCCAGCCGTGCTAGAGAGCAGACTGGACAATGGAATCAAAGCGTAGGGGCGCGCCCGGCTGCTGACGGTGTGGTGTTCATAGGCAAGAGACGCGGCCTGCGGCCGCGCCTCCTGCATCGAACGCTAGTACATCCCCTGAATCCGACCGACAGCCAGATCCAACTGCGCCTTCTGCGGCAAGAGCAGCGCATGCAGCCCCAGGCCAAACGTCGAGTCTTCACGCTGCTGGTCCAGCATGGCAAGGACCGATTCCAGCGCGGCGCTGACGCGCAACAGCGCATCGCAGCTTTCGAGCGTGGCGTCGCGCACGGTATTGCCGAGCGCGCCGAGTTCGGCGGTGATCTCTGAAAAGACCGGCCCGATGCGCGGCGCGTCGGGGTCGGCCATCAAGATCAGTTCCGCGACGAGATCCCGGTATCGCGAGGCCGCGAGGGCTGGATTTTCGGTGCCGGGTGGCGTGTGCTGCGTCGATGCTGGCGCGGGATTGGCGCCGGTGCCGATGTGGTCAGGAAAAGCAGTGTGGCTTTGCATGAGACCTCCGAGTGTGGGTTGGAGGCGTGCAGTGACAGGCTGTCAAACCTGGCCGCCTTCCGGCGACGAGCCGATTCTTCGCGATCAACGAAGGGCTGTCAATACAACCGCGCAAGCAGAATGTTAACTTGTGCTACCGCACCGCCCCCCTGAACGAAGCCCACACGCCATCCCCGCACGTCACTACATCCCACCCGCCTGCGCCCTCAACAACCCCACAAACGCCTGCGCCTGACGGCTTGGCGTATCGAAGCGCGAGCGCACCAGGCTTAGCGTCAGCGGAATGTGTTCGCGCAGCGGCCGCACCACGGTGCCGGGCCAGCCGGCGCGGCCGACCGAGAATTCGTCGACGATGGCCAGGCCCACGCCGGCGCGGACCAGCGCGCAGGCGATCTCGGCGCGTTCGATGTCGGCGCGCGCGCGCCACTCGACGCCGGCTTGCGCGAACGCCGCCGCCATCAACTGCCCGAACGGGATCTGGCGCGCGTAGAGCACCAGCGGGTGGGCGGCGACCTCGGCCAGCGTCAGCACCGGCGATGCGGCGAGCGCGTGCCCTTCGGGCAGGATGCAGACCATGCGGCCCTGCGCGAACGGTTCCACCACGAGGTTCGGATGTTCGATCGGCAGCACCGACACCGCCAGTTCGGCCTTGCGGCCGAGCAGCTCGAGCGCCATGTCGGCCAGCAGCGTGGTGCGCATGGTGAGCCGGACCTGGGGATGGGCGTCGAGGAAGGCGGCCATGATGGGCGGCAGGAAGTTCAGCGCGAGGCTCGGGCTGGAGCATATCTTGAGCACGCCCTGGGGGTTGGTGGCGAGGTCGCGCGCGAATTCGTCGATGCGCAGCGCTTCTTCGTAGAGCGAGCCGACTTCCTGGAACAGCAGTTGCGCTTCGGCGGTCGGCCGCAGCTTGCCCTTGACGCGCTCGAACAGCCGCAGGCCGAGGCTCTGCTCGGTGTAGGCGATCAGCCGGCTCACGGCGGGCTGGGAAATGCACAGCAGGCTGGCGGCGCCGTTCATGGAGCCGGTCAGCATGACGGCCCGGAAGACCTCCATTTGTCTGAGTTTGAAGCGCATCGATAACAGATGGTTATAACCCACAATCACAAGAGCATACGACAAGTCACGGCAAAACCCATACGATCTGGAGCACGTGCCGGGGTACGGACGGCAAAAAAGACATAGGAAGAGAGGAGACCACATGCGCCGCAAGATCGGCTTTATCGGCCTGGGAATGATGGGCTTGCCGATGCTCGAAAACCTGGCCACGGCCGCGGACCTGGAGATCCGGGCCTTCGACACCGCCGACGCGCCCTTCGCGCGGCTCGCCGGCCATGCCGCCTGGGGCAGCACGCTCGCGCGCGCCACGGCGCTGGAGGCGCTGGCCGGCTGCGAGGTCGTGATCACGATGCTGCCGAACAGCCCGATCACCAACGCGGTCGTCGCCGGCGAGGGCGGCCGCGCGGGACTGGCGGACATTCTTGCCGCGGGCGCCACCGTGGTGGACATGGGTTCGTCCAACCCGGCCGATACGCGCCGCCTTGCCGCCACGCTGGCCGGGCGCGGCATCGCGCTGGTCGACGCGCCGGTCTCGGGCGCGGTGGCCAAGGCGCGCGCCGGCACGCTGGCGATCATGGCCGGCGGCGATCCGGCGCACGTGGAGCGCGTGCGCGCGCTGCTGGAGCACATGGGCGAGACGCTGATCGTGACCGGCGCGGTCGGCTCCGCGCACGCGATGAAGGCGCTCAACAACTACGTCTATGCGGCCGGATTGCTCGCCGCATCCGAGGCACTGCTGATCGCGCAGCGCATGGACCTCGACGCCGGTATTTTCGCGAGCGTGCTCAACGCGTCGAGCGGCCGCAACGTGGCCACGGAAACCAAGCTGGCGCAGTTCATCATCCCGGGCACGTTCAACGCGGGCTTCGCCATGCGGCTGCAGGCCAAGGACCTTGCCACGGCCGCGGGGCTGCAGGCGCTGGCGGGCGTCGAGGCGCCGCAACTGTCGCTGTGCGCGTCGCTGTGGCAGCAGGCCGCCGGGGCGCTCGACCCGCGCGCGGACAACACGGAGATCATCCGCTACCTGGACAAGCAGGCGTAGCACGGGCGGCCTCGCGCCGCCACGACAAGAACACAAGAGCACAAAAGCATAAGAGCACAAGAGGAGACAACAACATGAGCATTTACCGAGGCATTGCCGCCGCGGCAATCGGCCTGGCTTTCAGCATGGGCGCGCTGGCCGGCGGTTATCCCGAGCGGCCGATCCGGATGGTGGTGCCGTTCCCGGCCGGCAGCATCACCGACGTGGTTGCGCGCGCGCTCGCCGAGCCGATGTCGCAGGACCTGGGCCAGCCGTTCGTGATCGACAACAAGCCCGGCGCCAACGGCATCATCGGCACGCAGCAGGCCGCGCAGGCCAAGGCCGACGGCTACACGATCGTGATCGTCGGCGTGACCACCGCGGCCAGCAACGTGAGCCTGTTCAAGAAGCTGCCCTACGATCCGGTCAAGGACCTGCAGCCGCTCGGCGGCGTGGCGGAGACGCCTTACCTGCTGGTCGGCTCGCCGGACGCGCCGGGCAAGCGGGTCGGCGACGTGTTCAGCTACGCGCGCCAGAACCCGGGCAAGCTGACCTATGGCTACGGCTCGGGCAGCGCGCAGGTGTTCGGCGCGAAGCTCGCCCACATGGGCAAGTCGGACATCACGCAGGTGCCGTACAAGGGCGGCCCGCAGGCGCTGACCGACGTGATGGGCGGCATCGTCAAGCTGACCTTCACCGATTTCGCCAACGGGCTGCAGCAGGCGCGCGCCGGCAAGGTCAAGGTCTATGGCGTGAGCACGCGCGAGCGTTTTCCGCTGGCCGCGGACATTCCCACGCTCAACGAAAGCGGCGCGCCGGGCTTCGACCTGACGGTGTGGTTCGGCCTGATGGCGCCGGCCGGGCTGCCGGACGACGTGGCGCGGCGCCTGTCGGCCTCGCTCGACAAGGCGCTGTCCTCTGACGAGCTGGTCCGCCGCTTCGCGGCGCAGGGCCTGACGCCCAAGCGTCAGCCGGCGCCGGACTTCGGCGCCTTCGTCAAGGCCGAGATCGGCAAGTGGGCGGCCATCGTCAAGGAAGCCGGCATCACGCCGGAATAGGCGGTGCTGGCCGTGCTGGCTGCGCTGGCCGTGCGGTCGGCGTTGCCCGCTTTTTTTCTGTGTTTTCTGGAGAGTTTCCCGTGTCCCTGATCGAAATCCGCAAGCGCTGCCTGATCGTCGAAACCACGTATCACGAAGGCGGCCCGCCGCCCGAGAAGCCGCTCAAGCTGGCGGCGTCGTGCGCGGTGATCCGCAATCCCTACGCGGGCCGCTACGAGCCGGACCTGATGCCGTTCATGTCGGAGCTGCGCTCGCTCGGCTCGCTGCTCGCCGGCGAACTGGTCGACACGCTCGGCGGCAAGGACAAGGTGGAGGTCTACAGCAAGGCCGCCATCGTCGGCATCAACGGCGAGATGGAGCATGGCGCGGTGTGGCACGAGGCGGGCGGCTGGGCCATGCGCACCGTGCTCGGCGAGCCCAAGGCGATGGTGCCGGCGGTGAAGGCCGTGGCCTCGGCCGGCTACCGGATGATGGTGCCGGTGCACTACATCCATGCGTCCTACGTGCGCAGCCATTTCAACAGCATCGAGATCGGCATCCAGGACGCGCCGCGCCCCGACGAGATCCTGTTCGCGCTGGTCATGGGCACCGGCGGTCGCGTGCATTCGCGTCTCGGCGGCCTGCTCAAGGAGAATGTCGTCGGGGCTGACGGGCAGCGGTAGCGCTCAGGCATCCACCAGCGCCTGCTCCCGCAGCCAGCCTTCCAGCGCCTGCGCCGACATCGGCCGCGCATAGAGGAAGCCTTGCAGCTCGTCGCAGCCGAGGCTGCGCAGGATGTCGGCCTGGTGCCGGCTTTCCACGCCTTCGGCGACCACGCGCAGGCCGAGGTCGTGGCCGAGCTCGACGATGGCCTTGATGACGGCGAGGTCGGCGGGCGCGTCGAGCATGTCGTGCACGAACGCGCGGTCGATCTTGAGCCGGTCGAGCGGGAAGCGGTTCAGGTAGCTGAGGCTGGAGTAGCCGGTGCCGAAGTCGTCGAGCGACAGCTTGACGCCGAGCGCGCGGATCGCGTTGATCGCGTCGAGATAGTTTTCCGCGCTGTCCATCAGCACGGTCTCGGTGATCTCCAGTTCGAGCCGCTCCGGCGCGACGGCGTGGCGCGCGAGGCTCGCGCGCAGCGTGGCGGCCAGGTCGGCGTCGCGCAGCTGGATCGCCGACAGGTTGATCGACATGCGGATGCCGGGCAGGCCGGCGGTGCTCCACTGCGCGAGCTGGCGGCACGCTTCGTCGATCACCCAGGCGCCGATCGGGATGATCAGGCGCGTGTCTTCCGCGATCGGGATGAACTGGGCCGGCATCACGCTGCCGAGCTGCGGATGGGTCCAGCGCAGCAGCCCTTCCACGCTGATGACGGCGCCGGTGATCGCGTCGAGGCAGGGCTGGAAGGCGAGGCGCAGTTCCTGGCGCTCGACCGCGGTGCGCAGGCAGGCTTCGAGCGTGAGCCGCTGGCGCGCGCGCTCGGCGATGTCGGGCGAGAAGAATTTCACCAGGTTGCGCCCGGCCGCCTTGGCCTGGTACATGGCCGCGTCGGCGTTCTGCATCAGGGTGTCGATGTCGGTGCCGTCGTCCGGGTACATCGCCACGCCCACGCTGCACGAGACCTGCAGCGTGGCGCCGCCGATCGCGTGCGGCTCGCGCACGAGCGGCAGCAGGCGGTCGTCGATGGTGCTGGCGACGTCCGCCGCGCCGCCGATGTCGTTCAGGATGACGGTGAATTCGTCGCCGCCCAGCCGGCTCACGGTGTCGCCGCTGCGCACGGCCTGCAGCAGGCGCCGCGACACCGAACGCAGCAGCGCGTCGCCGATGTGGTGGCCGAGCGAATCGTTGATGTCCTTGAAACGGTCGAGGTCGATGAACAGCACGGCCACGCGCGCCGGCGAGTTTCTCGCGCGCTCGAGCGCGATGCCCAGGCGCTTGGTGAACAGCGCGCGGTTCGGCAGCTCGGTGAGCACGTCGTGCTCGGCCAGGAACTGGATGCGCGCCTCGCTCTTCTTGCGGTCGGTGATGTCGATCAGCGTGCAGATGTAGTGCGAGACGTTGCCGCGCTTGTCGCGCACCGCGCTGATCATCAGCCAGGCCGGGTAGTCGCCGCCGTAGCGCCGCCGGATCTGCGCCTCGCCGTTCCACACGCTCGACAGGTCGACCAGCGTCGCCAGCCCCTCGATCAGCGGCGTGCCGCCCGCGGCCGCGACGACGAACTCGGGCAGCTTGCCGGTGACGTCTTCCGCGCGATAGCCGGTGGCGCGGTAGAACGACGCATTGGCCGTCAGCAGGCGCCGCTCCTGGTCGAGGATCAGGATCGCTTCCGAGGATGCCTCGAACACCTTGCCCCACAGCTCGAGCCGCTGCTCCATCAGCTTGATCTGGTTGATCGGCGTGAAGGCGGTCAGCACCGCGTCGCGCCCCTGGAACTTGAGCCGCCGCGCGGACAGCATGGCCCAGGTCGGCTCGGCGCTGGCCTTCCAGCGCACCTCGAATTCCTCCACCGCGTCGCGGTCGGACAACTGCTGGAAGAAGCGCGCCCGCACGGGCGAATCGAGCGCGAAGGCCCACGGGTCGGCCGTGCAGCCGTTGAGCCAGTAGAGCGCGGGCTGGTTGGCGTGCAGCACTTCGTGGCCGGGGACCGCAGTCACCATCATCGGCACCGGCGTGGCTTCCACCAGCGCGTGCTGCGCGGCGGAGGCGCGCGCCGTGGCGGCGAGCTCCTTCTGCACGTCGCGCTCGCGGTCGAGCTGCTCCAGCATCTCGTTGAAGCCGCGCACCAGTTGGCCGATCTCGTCCTGGCTGTGCCAGCTCGCGCGCAGCGTGTGGTCGCCGGTGCGGCGCACGGTGTCCATCACGCGCGCCAGTTGCCGCAGCGGCCGCGAGATCTGCTGCGCGACGAAGTACACCATGCCGAGGATGCCGCACAGCAGGAACAGCGCGGTGCCCAGATGCAGCCACATGCGCGAGAACAGCCCGCGCACCCGCGCGTGGAGCAGCGTGTCGAGCTGCTCGCTGGTGTCGCGCCAGGTGTCGCGCACGCTCAGCACCAGCGCCTGCTGCGCGGTGTCGAGGTTGGCGAGCAGGGCGGGATCGGTCTTGTCGCTGCCGTTCACCACGATGCGCGCGGCGTGCCGGTACGCTTCCACCGCGGCCCGCATGCGCGCCACGGAAGGCGCCAGCGCGGTGCCGAGCGCGCGGTCGGCGGCGCCGGCCTCGGCGAGGTCGGAGCGCAGGCCTTCCAGCACCGCGTCGAGCTGGCCTTCGAGCACGAGGTAGCGCGTGCGCAGGGCCTCGCGGGATTCCTGCCCGTGCATGCCGTCGTGCAGGCGCCGGCCGATACCGTGCACCGCGTCGACCAGCGCCGGATAGCGCAGGATCGACAGCGACATGGCGTAGTAGCTGTCGAGGTCGGGGTCGAGGATCAGGTTGGACTGGTTGCCGATGCGCGTGACGAGCTCGCGGCAGGCCTCCAGGGCCTCGCCCACGGTGGCGGGCGTGGGCTGCGGCTCGCGCGCGATGGCGGCGAGTGCCGCGCGCACGCGCCGGCTCAGCTCGGCGCTCTGCATGTGCGTGCCGTACTGCTGCTCGGCGTGGGCCAGCTCGGCCCCGATCTGCTCGAAGCGCGCGGCGGGCGGCCGCGCCCCGGCCTCGGTCAGCGCGACGTCGGCCAGCGCGTCGCGCACCGTGTGCAGGTAGATGTTGCCGCCGATCTCCTTGTTGGAGAAATCGATGGCGATGTATTTCTCGTGGATCAGTATCCCGCTGATGTAGACCACCGCGCTCAGATCCAGCAGATAGATCAGCAGCAGCTTGCGGCCCACGCGCAGGCGCCCGAGAAACCGGAAGAAGGGATTGTCTTTCATCGTGCGCGCACCGTCGCGCATTATTTAGGGTGACTCATGGCGCACTCCAACGGGCTGGCGGGAAAGAGGCAAGAAAGATGCCGGGCCTGGCTGGAGGGTTGGCTGGCATTCCCATATCGACGCCCGCGCGCCGCAGCTTTAGCGTTTGGCGGATATTCCCCGTGACGGTGCGTGCGTGCCGCAGGAGTGTGCGGGAAGCTGGCGGCCGGCACCATTGCGGCCCCTCCGCGTCACTGTTCGGGGTCATTGTTCCGGCCCCGCGGAGGCCACTCTTTGGTGGGGGGCATTTTTGGCGATACGTGCCGTTATTTGTCATTAACGACAATGTTGATCAACGATGACTGCTGCCATTGCGATCTGCGCGGCAGTCGACGCGGCATGCAGCAATGACGCGGGCAACGCGCGGCCGCTTGCCGGCAAATATCAAGCAGACAGGAGAATTCATGGGGCGTATCCGTCTTGCCGGCGCATGGCTGGCGTTGAGCCTGTTTCTCGGCGCATGCGCGCCTTCGGTACCGATTTCGCAATCGAAGGTCGAGATATCCGGCCGGGAGGCGGCAGCACGGCGAATCCGGCTGCTGGAGCCGGCCGCCATCAAGCTCGATACGGGATATTCGCGCACGCTTGCCCAGGACTCGGTCTGGCAGTCCTTCGGGCGTCTTCCGCAGGGCCAGGTTTTCAGTCCGGTCGGCACGATTTTCACGATTGAAGGCCGCCAGGTGTATGAGGCGTACCTGGTGATCGAAGAACAAAAACTGGTGGGATTCTATTTGCCCGGGGAAGAAAACTATTCCCCGCTTTCAACCGCGGTACCCCTTAAATTCGGAGATATCAAGTGATTCGTGCTGTACGGACTGTAGTGATGGGCCTGGCCCTGGCTGGTCTTGTGGCGGGCTGCGCTTCCGGCGTGAAGCATTCGGAAATGGCCGCATCCATACCTACCATCAAGCAAGGCGAGGGCCGTATCTACTTCCTGCGCTCGGCATCCATGCTCGGCGCGGCGCTCCAGCCGGATATCCGCCTCAACGACCAGGTGGTGGGCGAGTCCAAGCCGGGCGGCTTCTTCTTCGTCGATCGTCCGGCAGGCAAGTATGTCGCCGCCACCGCGACGGAGACCGAGAAGACGCTCAGCTTCGGTCTCGATGCGGGGGAAACGAAATACGTGCGCAGCTCGCCTTCGTTTGGCCTGGTGGTCGGCCGGATCGTGCTTGAGCTGGAAACGCCGGAAAAGGCCAAGGAAGACCTGCCGTCGCTGAGCTACACCGGCAATGCGCTGACGCCGCAAGCGAAATAAGGCTGCCGGAGGCGGTCTCGCGCGGCGCCCCGGCCCAGGCCGGCGGCATGCGCGCTCCCATATGCGAAAACCGCCTTTCCATAGCCGAAAAGTTGTCTATACAAGTAGCGGGCGGCCCGATAACATCGGTCTGATCTACAAGCGCGCGCGGTCCCGGCGCGCTTGTTGTCTTTCCATGTTTCCGGAGTCAGAAGTGAACCGTCTTGTCCGCCTGTTGGCCGATTCCCTTGTCATCCGCATTGCCGGCGCCGCCTTGCTGGCCTGCGCGAGCCTGCCGGCGCCGGCCGCGGGGCCGGCCGGGGCGGAAGGCTATCCGGCGCGCCCGGTCCGGGTGATCGTGCCGTTCGCGGCGGGTGGCGTGGCGGACGCGCTGCCGCGCCTGGTCGGGCAGAAGCTGGCGGAGCAGTGGGGCCGCCCGGTGGTGATCGACAACAAGCCGGGCGCGGCCGGCAATATCGGCATGGAAGCGGCGGCGCGCGCGCCGGCCGATGGCTACACGCTGGCGCTGGCGCCGGCGGGCAACCTGACGGTGAACCCGATTCTATTTCCGAAGCTCGGCTTCGAGGTGAAGGACCTCGTGCCGGTCACGCTGCTGGCGACCTCGCCGAACGTGCTGGTGGTGAATCCGGGCCTGCCGGCGCACACGCTCAAGGCGCTGGTCGAATACGCGCGCGCCCATCCGGGCGAGCTGAACTTCGCTTCGCCGGGCAACGGCAGCGGCGCGCACCTCGCGGGCGAGCTGCTGAACCTGGAGGCGGGCATCAAGACCGTGCACGTTCCCTACAACGGCATCGCGACGGCGCTCAACGACGTGCTGGGCGGGCAGGTGCAGATGGTGTTCGCGGGCGTGTCGAGCGTGCTCCAGCACATCCGCTCGGGCAAGCTGGTGGCGGTCGCGGTGGCCGGGCCGCACCGGCTGGCGCAGTTGCCGGGCGTGCCGACGGTGGCGGAGTCGTATCCGGGCTTCGACGTGACCTCGTGGTACGGACTGGTGGCGCCCAAGGGCACGCCGGACGCGGTGGTGCGCAAGTGGCAGGCCGACGCGGCCGCCGTGCTGCGCCAGCCGGAGGTGCGCGAGAAGCTGCTGGGTCTCGGCCTGGAGCCGGTGGGCAGCACGCCGGAAGCGTTCGCCAGGACTATCTCCAGCGAAACCCTGAAATGGCGCGCGATCGTGCATCGCGCGAAAATCCAGCCGCTGCAGTCGTAGGCCGGAATCGGGCACCGGCACCGGCACCAGTACCGGCAACCGTCCGCGCTCTCCGCGCGCCGGCTCGCGCGAGCCGGCGCCGTCTTTCCTCCCTCCCGCCTTCCCGCCTTCCCGCGTTTCCCCAGCCCCCGGCAGCCTCGCCCTAGGGTAATCCCCAATATGCCGTATCATCTCGCCCGGTGCATTGGCCGCCAGGGCAGGCCGCGTCGCGGGCGCGGCACATTTCTGCCTTTGCGCTGTCCAACGTGCCGGATTTCATAGTGAAACAGGTAGCGGATTCGCCATATGGCGGGTCCGGGGTGGCGGGGCGCCTTGTCGGGACGCCCGCCGCCTGTGATGCAGGAGAGGCTTTTGGCGACAAACGAAACCCAGCGCAGAACTGAGGTCGACCTGATCCGCGGCGTGGCGCTGATCTTCATCGTGGTGGATCACGTCAACGGCAGCGTGCTGGCTGACTACACCATCCGCAATTTCGCGTTCTTCGACGCGGCGGAGATCTTCGTCTTCCTGGCCGGCTATTCGGCCAGCTCCGCCTTCCTGGCGATGGAGGCGCGGCACGGCGCGGCCGCCGCGCAGAGCCGCCTGGTGCGGCGCAGTTGGGAGATCTACAAGGCCTTCGTGCTGACCGGGCTGCTGATGCTGGTGTTCGGCCTGCTGCTGGCGCTCGCGCGCGTGCCGGCGCCGGCGGTGGTGTCCACCGAGGCGCCGATCTTCATGGCGCATCCGTTCAGCACGCTGATCGAGGTGTTCAGCGTGGCGCGCCAGCCCTTCGTCTCGGACGTGCTGCCGATGTACGCGGTCTTCATCCTGTGCGCGCCGCTGTCGATCCGCATGGCGCGCGCGCGGCCGCTGACCTTCGTCGGCGCCAGCGCGCTGCTGTGGCTGATGGCGCCGATGCTCACGCCGCTGCTGCCGAGCAGCGACGGCAACGGCTGGAGCTTCAATCCGTTCGCGTGGCAACTGATGTTCGGCCTGGGGCTGATGTCGCGCCTGCGGCCGGACGTGATCCTGCCGCGCCAGCCGCTGGTGCGCTGGGTGGTGACGGTGCTGGCGGTGGCGATGACGCTGGCCGGCGTGCTGCTGGCCTACCTGTGGATGCGCCCGCACGTGTACGAGCCGTGGCTGCCGGCATGGCTGCCGACGATGGTGTTCCCGCTGCCCAAGAAGAGCCTGGCGGCGCTGCGCGTGGCGAGCTTCCTCGGGCTGGCGTGGCTGGCCTACCTGGCGGTGCGCGCGGGCTGGGTGGCGCGGCTGGCCTCGGTGATGGGGCCGGTGGTGCAGATCGGTCGCCACAGCCTGTTCTGCTTCGTGTTCGGCGCGGTGGTGTCGGTGGTGATCGAGGGCTTTACCTACGGCATCGCCGGCGGGCGGCCTTCGCGGCCCATCGCGCTGGGCGGCGACATCGTGGCGGTGGCGCTGCTGCTGGTGATCGGCGGCTGGTGGGGGCGGCGCAAGGAGGGGCGCAAGGCGGCGGTGGCCGCCCGGCAGTTGCGCGCGGTGCCCTGCGCGAACGGCCGCGGCCTATGAGCGGGCCGCGGCGCGCTGCCGCGTCCGCGGCTTCGGCGCGGCCGATGCGGCCGATGCCGCCTTCTCCCTGCCGGCGGCCAGCAGGCCGGTCAGCACGAACTGCTGCACGCCTTGCCGCCATTGCGCCAGCGCCACCTTCGGGCGCGTGGTGGGCCCGGTCGGCTTGGCGCTGAAGAACATGCTGACGCCGTGCATGGCGGACCAGGCGCAGCGCACCATCATGTCGTCGAACTGCGCGTCCAGCCCGTTCTCGCTGAAATAGTCCTGCACCGCGCCGTAGAGCAACTGGTAGGAAGCCGCGCCCGCCTCCAGCAGCTCGGGGTAATTCTCCTTGCCGACGATCTGCGGGCCGAACATCAGGTAGAACAGGGCGGGGTGCCTGACGGCGAATTCGATGTAGCCGTCCATCACCGTGAGCAGCCGTCCCTCGGCCGTCATGTCGGGCGACATGCGGGCGCGCCGTATCGCCACCAGCTCGCGGAAGCCGTCGGCGGCGATGGCGGCGAGCAGTCCTTCCTTGTCGGCGAACTGGTTGCGCGGCGCCCCGTGCGAGACCCCCGCGAGCCGCGCCGCCGAGCGCAGCGTCAGGCCGTGGACGCCTTCGGTTGCGAGGATCTCCCTGCCGCAGCGGATCATTTCCTCGCGCAGGTTGCCGTGGTGGTAGCTCTGGCGGGGCGGCGGGGTGGTGGCGTTGGTCATGGTGTTGCCGTGGGCGGTGTCGTCAGGCCTCCATGTTAGCGCCAACGGCAGCGCGCCCGCCCCGCATCCGCGCGCGCGGCGATGGTGATTGTTATTGCAGCGTGATGTGCTTTTCGGCGACCACCCTGGCCCAGCGCTCCGCGTCCTTGCGGATCTGCGCGTCGAACGCGGCCGGCGTGGTGCCGCTCGGCTCGGTGCCCAGCTCCTGCAGCCGGGCCTTGACCTCGGGCACCGCCACCGCCTTCGCGACCTCCGCGCTGAGACGGTTGACGATCGCGTCCGGCGTGCCGGCCGGCGCGAACAGGCCGAACCAGCCGACGTCGGCGAACTGCGGATAGCCCTGCTCGGCGAAGGTGGGCACGCTCTCCAGGCCTTTCCAGCGGCGCGGCCCGGTCACGCCGAGCGCGCGCACGGTGCCGGCCTGGATGTGCGGCTTGATCGCCAGCGGATCGACGAACAGGCCGTTGATCTGACCGCCGATCAGGTCCTGGATCGCCGGCGCGGAGCCCTTGTACGGCACGTGCATCATGTCGATGCCGCTGACCGAGGCCAGCATCTCTCCCCACAGGTGGGAGCCGGTGCCGGCGCCGAAGGAGCCGAAGTTGAGCCGCTCGGGCGACGCCTTGCCATAGGCCAGGTAGCTCTTGAGGTCCGTCACCGGCAGCTTGCGGTCCACCACGAACACCACGGGCGCTGCCGCGATCCCGGCCACGCCGCGGAAGCTCTTGATGGCGTCGTAGGGCAGGTCCTTGAACAGCGCCGGCTGGATGCTGTGCGCGGAGTTGTTGAGCAGCAGGGTGTAGCCGTCCGGCGCCGCCTTCGAGGCGATCGAGTACGCCACCACCGTCTGCCCGCCGGGCCGGTTGTCCACCACGACCGGCTGCCCCATCTGCCGCGACAGGGCCGCGCCCACGGTGCGGGCGATGATGTCGGTGCCGCCGCCGGCGGCGTAGGGCACGATGATCCGGATCGGATGGGCGGGGTAATCCGCCGGCTTTTCGGCATGCGCGGGGTGGGGCGCCAGCAGCAGCAAGCCGGCCACCCCGGCCGCGAGGCGCGCGGCCGTGTTGGACGTGGTCATGGTTGTCTCCTGTCTTGATCTGTTTTCGATCTGATTTCGATCTGTTCTCGGTTCCGCATTTCGGCTGGCTTTCGCCAGCCTTTCCGCGCTACTCGTACACCACCGAGTAGCGCGTGGTCAGCGTGGCGAAGGCGGTCTCGATGGTGGCCATCGCCGCGGCGCGCTCGGCTTCGCTCATGGCGGCGGGCAGCACCAGCGTGGAGGCCAGCCCGAGGTCGCCGCGGTCTTCCACGCGGATGTCGCGCACGGGGAGCGGCGCCCCGGCGGCGGCATCGGCCAGCATCTGCTGCTGGGCGCGCCGGATGGCGTCGCCGCGCAGCACGTTCTTCTGGATCTTGCCGACCGCGGTCTTGGGAATGGCGTCGACCAGATAGAACTGCTTGGGCACCGCCGCGCGCTCGGGAATCGCCTCGTAGGCGTAGTGCCTGAGGCGGCCGAGCGGATAGTCGCTGCCCGGCTTGAGCGCGATGTAGGCTACCGGCAGCTCGCCCGCGTGCGCGTCCGGGATGCCGACCGCCGCGGCGTCGAACACGGCCGGATGGCGGTACAGCGCTTCCTCGATCATGCGCGGGTCGATGTTGTTGCCGCCGCGGATGATGAGGTCCTTGGCGCGGCCGGTCAGCCAGAAGTAGCCTTGCGCGTCCATGTAGCCGAGATCGCCGGTGTTGAACCAGCCGCCGTCGAACCAGATGTCCCGGTTGTGCGCCGGGTCGAGGTAGCCGGCGAAGACGTTGGGCCCGCGCACCACCACCACGCCCGGCTCGCCGGGCTCGCAGTCGCGCACGATGCGCCGGCCGGCCACCTTGACCGCCTTCATCTGCTGGTAGGCCATGCGGAACCCGATCGAGCCCGTGCGCGCTTCGCCGTGGCGCGGGTTGCAGGCGCTCAGCGCGGTGCCTTCGGTGAGGCCGTAGCCTTCCAGGATGACCGAGCCGGTCTTCCTGCCGAAGGCCTCGGCGATGGCCGTCGACAGCGGCGCGGTGCCGCAGGTGGCGGCCTGCAGCGAGCCGATGTCGGCATCCTCGAGGGGGATGTTGAGCAGCATGTTGACCACGGCCGGCACCATGCTGAGCGTGGTGACGCGGAAGCGCTCGATGATGCGCCAGATGTTGCGGATCACGGAGGGATCGCGCCAGCCGCCCGAGGTCAGCATGACCACCGAGGCGCCGCGCGCGAGCGGCATCAGGCAGTTGGTCAGCACGCCGGTGACGTGGAACATCGGCACGCCGCACACGCGCACGTCCGCGGGCTGCACGTCGTACTGCATGCCGCTGGCCCAGGCCATGAAGACCTCGTTGCCGTGGGTGTGCAGGGCGAGCTTGGGCGTGCCGGTGGTGCCGCCGGTGTGGAACATCGAGGCGGTGTCCCCGGGGGCGATGCGCCGGCCGCTGTCGAGCGTCTCGGCGCCGAAGCGCGGCAGCTCGGCCAGCAGGTCGACCACGCCATCCTCGCTCGCGGGGCCGCCGCCGGCCTTGATCCAGTGGCGCACGCCGGGCAGCTCCCGGCGGATCAGCATGGCCTTGTTCCAGGCCTCGATGTCCGGGTCGGGGCCGTAGACGATCACCGCCTTCGCGCCGGCGTTGGCGAGCAGGGTGCGGATGATCTCCGGCTCCAGCATCCAGTTGACGGGGCAGGCGATGCCGGCCGCCTCGCTGCCCCAGAGCGCGTATTGCGACTCCGGCGCGACCGGCATGAGGATGCCGATCACGTCGGCCGGCCCCAGGCCTAGCGCATGCAGCAGGTTGGCGGTCTGGGTGATGCGGCCGAACAACTGGCCGTGGCTCACGGTGGTGGCGCGCTCCAGCTCGTCGCCGGAGGCGAAGTGGTGCAGCGCGGGCGCGTCGGGCGCGCGGTCGCGCGCCAGGCGCAGCAGGTCGTAGGTGCTGGCCGGCAGGTCGCGCGCCGGCAGCGGGGTCTGCTCGAAGCGCTCGATGTCGCCGAGCGTGGCCACGCGCAGCCCGGGCTGGTAGAGGTCCCGCCGCGCGCGGGCGGCGGCTTCGATGGCGGCTTGCGTCATGGTCAGGATCCCCGGTAGGCCGGACGGCGCTTGTTCAGGAAGGCATCGCCGCCTTCGTGCATGTCGTCGGTGCTGAACAGCGTGGCGAAGGCAAGCTGCTCCATCATCAGCGCCGTATCCAGGTTGGTGTCCTGCCCGTTGTTGATCATCAGCTTGGCCAGGGCGATCGAGTGCGGCGATTTCTCCGCGATGCGGTGCACGTAGGCCTTGGCCTCGTCGAGCAGCTGCGCGGCGGGCACCACCTTGTTGACCAGGCCGATGCGGTAGGCCTCGTCCGGCTTGATGATCTCGCCGGTGAAGATCATTTCCTTGGCGCGCGTCGCGCCCACCAGCCGCACCAGGCGCTGGGTGCCCCCGCGCCCCGGGATCAGGCCGACGTTGGTCTCGGTCTGTCCCATCAGCGCGTTGTCGGCGGCCACGCGCAGGTCGCAGGCCATCGCCAGCTCCAGGCCGCCGCCGAAGCACGGCCCGGCGATGGCCGCCACCACCGGCACGGTGCTGTGATGGATCAGCGCCCACAGGTCGGACGCGCCGCTGGTGGGGCCGAACGCATCGAGCGGGCGGCGCTTGAGCATCTCGACCAGGTCGCCGCCCGAGACGAAGGCCTTGGTGCCGCCCCACAGCACGATGCCGCGGATGGTCTTGTCGGCCATCAGCGCCGACATCGCCGCGTGGATGTCGTTGCGCAGCGCGGCGTTGAGCGCGTTGTACTTCTCGAGCCGGTTCATCGTGACGATGCCGCAGCCGCCGTCGCGGTCGACGAACACGGTGTCGTATTCGGTGATGGGGGTGGTCGGGTTGGTTGTCATTGGCTTGTCTCCTGTCGGTGTGCGCCGTCTTGTTTGTTGGCTTTCCGGTCGTTCAGTGGATGAACTCGAACAGGCCGGCCGCGCCCATGCCGCCGGCCGCGCACATGGTCACGACGCCGTACCTGGCCTTGCGGCGCCGGCCTTCGAGCAGCAGGTGGCCGACCTGGCGCGCACCGGTCATGCCGTAGGGGTGGCCGATGGCGATGGCGCCGCCGTTGACGTTGACGCGCTCCTCCGGCAGCCCGAGCTGGTCGATGCAGTACAGCGCCTGGCAGCCGAAGGCCTCGTTGAGCTCCCACAGGTCGATGTCGTCGACGGCGAGCGCGTTGCGCTCGAGCAGGCGCGGTACCGCGCGCACGGGGCCGACGCCCATCTCGTCCGGCTCCACGCCGGCCGTCGCCAGCCCGATGAAATAGCCCAGCGGCGCCAGCCCGCGCCGCTGCGCTTCCCGCTCGGACATCACCACCAGCGCGGCGGCGCCGTCCGACAACTGGCTGGCGTTGCCGGCCGTCACCTGGTAGCCCTCGCCCTTGACCGGGGGCAGGGCGCCGAGCTTTTCCAGCGTGGTGTCCGGGCGGTTGCCTTCGTCGGCTTCGAGCAGGCAGGCCTCGGTGGTGGTCTGGCCGGTCGCCTTGTCGGTCACGCCCTTGCGCGTGGCCAGCGGCACGATCTCGTCGCGGAACAGGCCGGCCTGCTGGGCGCGGTCGGTGCGCTGCTGGCTGCGCAGCGAGAAGGCGTCGGCGCGCTCGCGCGACACGCCGTAGCGCCGGGCCAGGATCTCGGCGGTGTCGATCATGTGCAGGTACACGTCGGGCCGGTGCTCGGCGAGCCACGCTTCCTGCTGGGCCACCTTGAGCGTGACCGGCTGCGACAGGCTGATCGACTCGACCCCGCCGGCCACCATGACCGGCACCTTGTCGACCAGCACGCGCTGCGCGGCAAAGGCGACCGCCTGCAGGCCGGAAGCGCAGAAGCGCGTGAGCGTGGTGCCGCTCACCGAGACCGGCAGGCCGGCGCGGATGGCGCCGGCGCGGGCCACGTTGCCGCCGGTGGCGGCGACCGGCTGGCCGCAGCCGAAGATGACGTCTTCCACCTCGCCGCCTTCGAGGCGGGCACGCCGCACGGCATGCTCGATGACGTGGCCCGCCATCGTGGCGCCGTGCGTCTGGTTGAAGGCGCCCCGCCCGGCCTTGCCGATGGGGGTGCGGGCGTAGGAAACGATCACTGCGCGAGACATGGGTTCTCCTTTGGTATGGGTATCCGCACGGGGACTTCCGGTCCTGGTGCGTGGCAGATATAGACAGTGGATAGATTTGGACGGAGCGATCCGGCTGGTTGCCAGGATGCCGCCGGTTAGCCGGATGTTCAGCCACCTGCGCCAGGTGGCCGTCTTGGTGTATCCACTGTCTACATGCTAGTTAGCGGATTTCGGCAGGTCAAGCGCGCGGCGGGCTGGCGAGGGTTTACCTCGATGAAGCGGGAAGAGGAGGGAGAGAGGAAAAAAGGAGGGCCGGCGGCAGCCACATCACCGCGCGGAAATAATGGTTCGTATGCGAAGCGATGGCGATGCGCGGTGGCGTAACGCGCCGCCGCGCGCCGCTAGTGTCCTGTCCCGTTAATTCATAGGCACGGGAATTGCGTGAGAATAGGCATCCTTGGAGAGGCTTCATGCCCAACGCATACACCCGCACGACCATCAGCCTTACAGAAAGCGAGCGAGCAGAGCTGGCCTCGATGGCGAGGTCGCGATCGCTGCCAGCCGCATTGGCTTTGCGTGCGCGAATCGTGCTGGCCTGTGAGGGCGAGGACAAGGCCAGCACCGACGTTGCGCAGGCGTTGGGGATCCATCGAGCGACGGTGACCAAGTGGCGTGGCCGCTATGCACGAGATCGACTGCTGGGGCTTTATGACGAATTGCGCCCTGGTCGGCCGCGCACGGTGGGCGACGAGCAGGTTGCCGAGTTGATCAACAAGACTTTGCACACCAAGCCAGCCGATGGCTCGACGCACTGGAGCACGCGCACGCTGGCAGGCGAAACAGGTATCAGCAAGAGCACTGTCGCGCGCTACCTCCAAGCCTTCCAGCTCAAGCCTCATCGAGTGGAGAGCTTCAAACTATCCACGGATCCGTTGTTCATCGAGAAGCTGCGCGACGTGGTGGGGCTGTACCTCAATCCACCCGAGAACGCTCTGGTGCTGTGCGTGGACGAGAAGAGCCAGTGCCAAGCGCTGGAGCGCACACAACCGATGCTGCCGATGGGACTGGGCTACGTGGAAGGCGTGACTCATGACTACGTCCGTCATGGGACGACCACGCTTTTTGCGGCGCTGAACGTGCTAAATGGGGCGGTACTGGCCAGCTGCAAGCCTCGCCACCGCCATCAAGAGTTTCTGTCTTTCCTGCGCGAAATCGATAAGGCCGTGCCACAAGATCTCGACGTGCATTGCGTGGTGGACAACTACGCGAGCCACAAGCATCCGAAGGTGCGTGCATGGCTGGCGCAGCGCCCACGCTGGCACATGCACTTTGTCCCGACCTATTCCAGTTGGCTCAATCAGGTCGAGCGCTTCTTCGGGATCATCACCGACAAGGCGATCCGGCGCGGCTCGTTCAAGAGCGTCAAGGAACTGACCAAGAAGATCGACAGCTTCGTCAGCCAGTACAACGAGCACGGCAAGCCGTTCGCCTGGACTGCCACCGCCGATTCAATCCTTGAGAAACTCGCCCGGCTCTGCGGGCGAATTACTGGGACAGGACACTAGCGGGACGCCTGCACGGTATCCAGGATTTCGGTGGACAGCGCCTCCGAGCGCACCGCGCGCGCGAGCACGAGGCCGCCGACCATCGTGGCGAGCATCAGGATCGCGTCCTTGCGCGACGACGCGCTGTCGTTGCCCGCGATCAGTTCGATCAGCGCCGCCACGCCGGCCTCGAAGCGCTTGCGGGTCCTGGCGTCGAGCCGTGACACGTCGGCGCCGAGCGCGGCGATGGCGCAGCCGCTGGCGGGCTTGTCGCGGTGCTTCCGGTTCATGTAGGCGTGCAGGATCGCGCGCTTGCGCTGCCGCGCGGGCGCCGCCGCGGCGGCCGCTTCGAGGAAGGCCGTGGTCTGGCCGAAGGCGGCGTCGACCGCGTCGGCGACCAGGGCATCGCGGGAATCGAAGTGCGCGTAGAAGCCGCCGTGGGTCAGCCCGGCGCTTTTCATCAGCTGCGCCAGGCCGACGCCGTCGATGCCGTGCTCGCGGAATTCGGCCGCGGCGGCCTCGACGATCTGCTTGCGGGTTTCGGCCTTGTGTTCCGGCGAGTAACGCACGATTGGACTCCGTAGGTTGAAGGGCGGCGCTGATTGGATGGCGATCATCATATCCGGATGATGAAGCGACCGGCAGCCGATGCCACATCATGCCATGACGATGGCATGACGGTCATCATTCAATGACCGATCCACGGTGGTAGAAGTGGCGGATACGCCGGCATCCGGCGCTTCATCTTCTTTCCGGTTCTTTAGTATGATGATCGTCATTCAATAGAATGACGCAAGGGCGGAACGTTCGTCCCAACCAGGAGCGATGTGATGAAAGCGAGAGACGTGGTGCTGTGCCATCCGGTGCGAACGGCAATCGGAGCCTATAACGGCGCACTGAAATCGACGCCGGCGACCGAGCTCGGCGCGGCGGTGATCGCCGAGACGTTCCGCCGCTCCGGGCTCGACCCGGAGCTGGTCGGCAGCGTGGTGTTCGGCAACGTGATCCAGGCCGGCAACAAGATGAACCCGGCGCGGCAGGCCGCGCGCGGCGCCGGCCT
>NZ_AQPL01000240.1:0-3589 GCF_000395345.1 Cupriavidus sp. WS
AGGCCGCGCGCGGCGCCGGCCTGCCGGTTTCGCTGCCGGCGATGACGGTCAACCGCGTGTGCGGCTCCGGCGCGCAGGCCATCGCCAGCGCGGCCGACGAGATCCGCCTGGGCTACGTGGACGTGGCGATCGCCGGCGGCATGGAGAACATGGACCAGGCGCCCTACCTGATGCCGGCGGGGCGCTGGGGCAGCCGCATGGGCGACGCGGTGCTGTACGACAGCATGCTGCGCGATGGCCTGGTGGATGCGTTCTCGGGCGAGCATTCCGGCTGGCACACCGAAGACCTGGTGGAGCGCAGCAAGCTGACCCGCGAAGACCAGGACCACTGGGCCGAGCGCTCGCAGCAGCGCTTCGCGCGCGCGCAGGAGCAGGGCCGCTTCGCCGCGCAGATCGTCGGCGTGCCGGTCAAGGCCAAGGGCGGCATGGCGACGTTCAGCGTGGACGAGGCGAACCGGCCGGACACCACCTTCGAGATCCTCGGCAAGCTGAAGCCGGCGTTCCGCAAGAACGGCACCATCACGGCGGGCAACGCGCCGGGGCTCAACAGCGGCGCGGCGGCGATGGTGGTGGCCGAGCGCTCGCTGGCCGAGGCGAAGGGCCTCGTGCCGATGGCGCGGCTGGTGGCCTACGGCGTCGGCGCGGTCGAGCCGGGCCTGTTCGGTCTGGGCCCGGTACCGGCCGTGCGCCAGGCGCTGCAGCGCGCGCAATGGGCGCTGGGCGACGTGGAGCGCGTGGAGATCAACGAGGCGTTCGCGGCGGTGCCGCTGGCGGTGGCCGGCGAGCTGGGCTTGCCGCTCGACATCATCAACGTGGACGGCGGCGCCATCGCGCACGGCCATCCGATCGGCGCCACCGGCGCGGTGCTGACCACGCGGCTGCTGTACTCGATGCGCGCGGACGGCATCCGGCGCGGCATCGTGACGCTGTGCATCGGCGGCGGCCAGGGCATCGCGCTGGCGCTTGAAGCGCTGGACTGAGGCGCCGGACCGACGCGCTGGACTGAGGCGCCGGACCGACGTGGCGCTAGGCGGTCTTCTGCCGCAGCGCGAAGGCCCGCTGCGCCGCCGGCCGCGCCACGCAGCGCTGGTGCCACGCGGCCACGTTGGCGAGGTCCGCCGCGTCCAGGTCGGCCAGCCGATGCAGCACCGCGGCGAGGTTGAGGTCGGCCACGGTGAAGCTGTCGCCGAGCAGGTAGGGCTGGCGCGCGCAATGGGCGTCGAGCACGGCCAGCGGCTTGCGCAGCGCGGCCAGCGCGGCGGCGGCCTGGGCCGGGTCGCGCTGCGCCTGCGGCAGCAGGCGGGTGTGCTGGGCGAGCTGGGTGGTGAGCGGCTCGACCATCGTGGCGGCCCACAGCGTCCATTGCAGGATGAGGGCATCCTGCCGCGCGGTGCCGTCCCACAGCACGCGGCCGGCGTGCCGGCGCGCGAGGTACAGGGTGATGGCCAGCGATTCGTAGAGGACCAGGCCGTCGTCGTCGATGGCCGGCACCATGCCGTTGGGATTGATCGCCAGGTAGGCCGGCGCCTTGGCTTCGGGCGAGGCGTAGTGCAGCGGAACGTGCTCGTAGGGCAGGCCGAGTTCTTCGGCCGCCCACAGCGGGCGGATGGCGCGCGAGGCGGCGATGCCGTAGATCTTCAGGGTCACGGATGGGGTACGGGTTGGTTCGAGGGTTGGGAAGGGGCGGCGCCGAGCTCACTCGCCCAGCGCGATGCCGTCCTTGCGCTTGTCCGACGCGCCCAGCAGGCTGCCGTCGGCATCGCGCATGACGATCTGCGCGCCGCCGAAATCGCTGCGCCCGCCGAGTTCGCCGAGGCCGGCCGGATCGCCGTAGCCGGCGTCGCGCAGGGCCTTCGCGATGGCCGGCGGCGTGCCGGCTTCGATGGCGAGCGCGGTGTCGGACTCCAGCCGCCAGCGCGGCGCGTCGAGCGCGGCCTGCAGCGGCTGCTGCCACGCCGCCAGCCGCACCAGCAACTGCAGCTGGCCTTGCGGCTGCATCAGCCCGCCGACCACGCCGAAGCCGGCATGGAAGCGCCCGTCGCGCAGCGCCGCGCCCGGCACCACGGTGTGATACGGGCGCTTGCCCGGCGCCGGGCTGTTGATGTGGCCCGGGCCGGCGAAGCCGAAGCCGCGGTTCTGCAGCACGAAGCCGCAGCCCGGCACCGCGATGCCGGAGCCGAAGCGCTTGAAGATGCTGGTCATCAGCGTGACGGCGAGGCCGTCGCGGTCCACCACCACGGTGCAGACGGTGTTGCCGGCCGGGTCCGCCACGGTCTGCTTGGCGTATTGCATGGCGCGGCCCATCGCCCGCACGGTGCGCAGCACGGCGGCGGGATCGTCCTCGGCCAGCAGGGCCGGATCGAGCTGGCCGAGCTCGTCGAGCGCGTGCAGGATGGCCACGCCGTGCGTGTTGGGCGGGCACTCGAGGATGGTCAGGCCGCGGAACTCGGTGGAAACCGGCGTGCAGAAGTCCCCGCGGTGGGCCGCGAAATCCGCCACGGCCAGCGCGCCGCCGGCATGGCGGCTGGCGGTCTCGGCCGCCTGCGCGGGCGCGCCCAGGTAATAGGCGTCGGCGCCTTCGGCGGCGATGGCGCTCAGTACCCTGGCCAGTTCCGGGTTGCTGAAGGTCTCGCCGGCCACGGGCGGGCGCCCGGCACGGTAGAGCGCGGCGCAGACCGGGTCTTGGTGCAGCACGCGGTCGAACACGGCCCATTCGCGCGCGGCCACCGGCGCCACCGCGAAGCCGTCGCGCGCCAGCGCGATGGCCGGGGCGAACAACTGCTTCCACTCCATGCGGCCGTAGCGGCGGTGCAGGTCTTCCCAGCCGCGCACCGCGCCCGGCGTGGTCAGCGAGAGCGCGTGGCGCTCGGGGATGCGCTGGTTGGGCAGACCGGCCAGCGCCTCTACGGGGAAGGCGGCCGGCGCGCGGCCGGTGCCGTTGTAGCTGACCGCATGGCCGTCGGGCTCGACGATCATGGCCAGCATGTCGCCGCCGATGCCGGTGGCCATCGGCTCCACCACGCCGAGGATGGCGTCGGCCGCGAGCGCCGCGTCCACGGCGCTGCCGCCTTCGCGCAGCACCCGCAGCGCCGCCTGGGCGGCGAGCGGGTGGCCGGTGGCGACCATGCAGTGCGGCGCGCGCACGCCTTCGGGCGGAATTGCGGTTGTCATGCGGTTTGCTCCATCAGGGTGAGGGGAATGGGGGGCTTGCGTTTCAGCGTTTCAGCGTTGCGGCGTTTCAGCGCCACAGCACCACGGCGCACATCGTCGATACCGCCAGGCCGGCCAGCACCGGCACCAGCAGCGCGCGCACGGCGTCGAGCACCGGCACGCGCGCGAAGCCGGCAATGGCCACCAGCGAGGACCAGGCGATCAGCGTGCCGCCGCCGGTCCACACCGCGCCCATCTGGCCGACCGCGCACAAGGTGGCGGCGTCCAGCCCGACGGTCGGGCCGAGCGCGCCGGCCAGCGTGCCGGTCAGCGGCAGGCCGGCGAAGCCCGAGCCGTCGATGCCGGTGATCATGCCCACCACCAGCACGCCGAAGGCGACCAGCACGTGGTTGTCCGGAATCATGTGCTGGTAGGCCTG
>NZ_AQPL01000241.1:0-2876 GCF_000395345.1 Cupriavidus sp. WS
GACCAGCAGCACGCCGAAGGCCACCAGCACGTGGTTGCTGGGAATCCAGTTCTCGGCGCCCTGGATCAGCTCGAACAGCAGGCTGGGCGCGTGGCCGGCGCCAATCTGCAGGATGGCGCCGGCGGTGTCGCCCGCGCCGATGAAGAAGAAGCCGGCGATCGGCAGCACCGAGCCCATCGCCTTGAAGGCGAACACGAAGCCGTCGGTGATGTGCTCGGCGCTGGTGTCGAGCATCCTGCGCGGGCCTTCGGCGGCCAGCGTGCACAGGATCATCAGCAGCGCGGCGGTGCCGCCGACCAGCGCGGCGGCCTCGCCGCCCTTGAGCTCGGCCATGCCCAGGCCGAGCTTGGGCGAGACCATCAGCGCGATGACCGCGGCGAAGGCCAGCGGCGTGAGCATGGCGAAGGCCTTGGACCACTTGATGCGCCGCTGCTCCACCATCGACAGGCTGCGCGCGATGTTCGCATCGGTGCCGAGCGGCTCGCCGTGCGCGGTGCCGCGCGCCAGCTCGCTCTTGTCGAAGCTGCCGGCGGCTTCCACGCGGGCCAGGTCCGCGTCGGGCGCGCGGCCCTGCCAGCGCTCCAGCAGGCTGGCGCTGGCGGGGCGGATGTGGCCGCGGATGGACAGGTAGGCCAGCGTCAGCGCGATGCCGCCGGTGATCAGCGACAGCACCAGCGCGCGGTCCGCCACCATCGTGGCGCTGACCGCGGCGCCGGCGGCCTTGGCGCTGATGCCCGGCGCCACGCCGATCACATAGTCGGACGACAGCGCCGTGCCCTGGCCGGCGATGGCGATGGCCATCGCGCCGGCCAGCGGCGGCAGCCCGGCGGCGATCGCGGCCGGCAGCAGGATGGCGGACACCAGCGGGATCGCCGGGGTGGGCCAGAAGAACAGCGAGATGGCGTAGGTGATGGCCGCCAGCATGAAGTAGGCCGCGTGGCCGTTCTTCATCACCGCGCGGAACGGCTCGACCATGCGCACGTCGGAGCGCAGCGCCTTGAGCGCATTGAGCAGCGCCGTCATCAGCGCGATCACCAGGAAGATGTTGAACAGCTCGCGCGCGGCCACGAAGCTGGCGTTGAAGATGCTGGCCAGCGCGCTGACCGGGTTGTGGGTCCAGGCCAGCGTGACCAGGAAGGTGGCGATGATGGCGGGCACCACCACGTTGGCGCGGAACACCATCGTGAGCACGATGGCGAACACGCCGGCGAGGTAGACCCAGTGGGCCGCGCCGAGGGCGATGTGTGAATCCATTTGGGGGCTTGTCTCCTGTGCCGGCGCGCCTGGGGGCTGGCGCTGCCGGTCCGTGCAGAGGCGGCATCGTAGCCGGCTTCGCGCCGGGGCGGCAACCCTGGCGCGGACCGGCGGCTGCCGGAGGGGCGGCGCGCGCACGTCCCGCGGCGGGCAGGGCGCCCGCGGCGTGACGGCGAACGGCGTCCGCGTGCCTATTCGGCGTCGGTGGTGCTGGCTGCCGGGGCGGTGGGCGCCGGCGCGGCCGCGGTGGGCCGCACGGCGATCGAAGGCGGCCTGGCGGGGTCGGCCTGCGGCTCCCACGACACGCTGATGTCGCCGTTGACGAAGGTCTGGCACGCCATGCGGTAGCCCTGCGCGAACTGCTCGTCGGTCAGGTGCCGGCGTTCCTTGGGCTTGATGGCGTCGGTGGATTCGCGCCCTTGTTCGATCCTGCACTTGCAGGTGCCGCACAGGCCGCCGCCGCACTTGAAGGGGATGCCGCCTTTCTCGCGCAGCGACACGCGCAGCAGGTTGCTGTTCTCGGGAGCGCTGACGACCTTGCTGCCGTTGGTGAGGAAGGTGATTTCAATCATGGGGCGGTCCGATTGCATGAGGGGGCTGCCCGGCGCCGTGCCGGTCATACTCGGGGTTTGTCGTGGGGCGGGCGGCGGGCTCAGCGCCTGACCAGCGCGATGTCCATGCTGCCGAAGCTGGCCAGGTGCCTGAGCTCCTGGCGCGCGTCTTCGAGCGTGTCGAACTTTTCCAGGAACTTGGAGGGCACGTAGTTGATCAGCGGCGGCGCGGCGCTGTCGGCTTCCGTTTCCTCCACCACCTTGAGCTTGACCGGATGCGCCAGCTCGGCGATCACGTACTGCGCCGTCTTGCGGCCGTAGAAGAGGTAGTCGTAGGCCTCCACGGCCACCAGCCCGTCGACGAGCTCGGTGCGGAACTGGCCTGGCTTGCTGCTGAGAATGACGTACATGACTGCGCTGCCTGCTGGATGCGGTGGGTTGCGGCGGATTGCCGGAGATTACGGATTGGCTGCCGGCGCTATCGTGGCCGGCTGGAGCGCGGCGGCGGCGCTCTGCGCCGGCAGCTCGTCCTGCTCCAGTTCGATGTCATGCTCCAGCCAGAGCTGGCAGGTCAGGCGGTAGCCCTGTTCCAGCCTCTCGCCGAGCTGCTTCTTTTCCTTCCAGTTGGGCGGCGGCAGGTGCTCGGCGCCCGCGATCACGCGGCACGCGCATTTCGAGCACTTGCCCATGCCGCACTCGTAGCGCAGGTTGGGATACGGAAATTGCTTGATCCCGGCGCGCACCACCAGGTTGGTGTTGGGCTTGACCTCGTCTTCATAGGTCTCGCCGTTCTTGTGGAATACGACTTTCGGCATACGACTGTCCCGCGGGCGGTCTCTCTGGTGCGGGCGGCATCGCGCGATGCCGCCCGCGTCATGGCAAATTCAACGCGCCTTCAGGCGGCGAGTTCGAGCTCGGGCAGGGGGATTTCTTGGGCGACGTAGTCGTGATAGAGCGCGGTGGTGTAGAGCAGGCGCATCTGGGCGCCGATCTCGCAGATCTTCAGGCAGCGCTGCTGCAGCTCGGGCGTGTTGGCGTGCTCGAGGACGATCTGGTAGCCGCGCTCGCCGT
>NZ_AQPL01000242.1:0-33863 GCF_000395345.1 Cupriavidus sp. WS
GTGGACCTGAGCGCGAACGTGCCACTGGATTTCTGGGGCCTGACGGCCAACGCGCACGTCGGCTACCAGGGCGTGAAGCACGTCGACAACGCCTCGTACACGGACTGGAAGCTGGGCCTGACCAAGGACCTGGGCAAGGGTTTCGCGGTGGCGGTCGCGTATATCGACACCAATGCGCGCCGCTCGGTCTACACCAATGCGCCGGGCCGCTACATCGGGCGCGCGACCGCGTTCGCGTCGCTGACCAAGACCTTCTGAGCGCGGCCGTTTTGATGCCTTCTTGATGGCGCCGGCGGCAATCCTTGCATCAACTTGAGGCGGCCCTGCATAGCATGATTCCATCTACCACAGACGATCCGCCGCGCGCGGATCCCGTCCTCATGCGACAGTCGAGTCTTGCCCTGGCCTTCGTTTCCGTGCCGCGCCGCCGTGCCGGCGCCAGTGCCCGCACAGTCCGTGCCGCCCACGCCGCCCATGCCGAAGCGGCGCGTGGCGCCGCGCCTTCCATATTGCCCACGCGGCCCGCCGCCGACACGGCGTGCGCCTGGATCCGCCTGCGCCTGGCGGTGGCGTCCAGCCAGGTCTTCGCGCTGCGCCAGTCGCTGCATGCCGCGATCGGCAAGCTGGCGCGCATCTACGTGGTCGAGGTGGACCACCGCCACGGCGAGACCACGGTGCACGTGGAAGTCGAGCGCGGCGGCCGCGACGCCGCCATGCATGCCATCATGACAGCGCTGCCGGCCGCCGAGTTCGGCGTGACCACGCCGCTGGGGCAAGACCATGCCGCGCACTGAGCCCGCGGCGCCGGCGAGCGGCCTGCGCCGGCCGGGCGGCAGCGGGCTGTGGCTGCCGATGGTGACGCCGCTCAAGGGCGGCGAGCCGGACCTGGCGTGCGCCCAGCGCCTGGCCGCGCACTACGCGGCCAGCGGCATGGACGGCCTCGTCATCCTCGGCACCACGGGCGAGGGCGGCCTGCTCTCGCCGGCGGAGCGGCTGATGTTTACCGCCGCGGTGCTGGAGGCGGTCAACGGCGCGCTGCCGGTGATGGCCGGCGTGGGCGGCGTGGATACCCGCGCGGTGTGCGCGCAGGTGCGCCAGCTCGACCGCTTCGACCTGGCCGGCTACCTGGTGCCGCCGCCGTACTACCTGCGCCCCGGCGACGACGGCATCGCCTGGCATTTCGAATGCGTGGCGCAGGCCACCTGGCGCCCGCTGATGCTCTACAACGTGCCGCGCCGCACCGGCTGCGCGCTGTCGCCGGCGCTGGTGCGGCGCCTGGCCGCCCATCCGCGCATCGTGGCGGTCAAGGAGTGCGACGCGGCCGGGCTGCGCGCGCTGGCCGGCTGCGAGGCGCTGTCGGTGTTCTGCGGCGAGGACGAGGCGATGCTCGGCCACCTGCTGGCCGGCGGCGACGGCGTGGTGCCGGCCAGCGCGCACATCCGCCCCGACCTGTTCGTGCGGCTGGCGCGGCTGGCCGAGGCGGGCCAGCACGAGGCCGCGCGCGCGCTGTTCGCGCACCTGGCGCCCTTGATCGCGCTGCTGTTCTCCGAGCCCAATCCGGGCCCGGTCAAGGCGGCGCTGGCCCTGTGCGGGCTGGCCGGCGCCGAGGTGCGCCGGCCGCTGATGCCGGCCAGCCGGGCGCTGTGCGCGCGGCTCGAGCAGGCGATCGGCCTGCTGCCGTCGGCGCGGGACCTGGAAGGCACTTTGCTGCCGGCCTGAAGCGTGGCCGGGCGCGCCGGACGCGCCCGGCGCCGGTGCACGAAAGGGCGGCAACCGGTAGAATGCCGGATTGCCTAAATTTTGTGCATCATGTCACACGACTGGAAAGCCAGCGTCACCGTCGCCGCGGTCATCGAACGCGGCGGCCGTTTCCTGCTGGTGGAAGAAGAAACGCCTGCCGGCCTGCGGCTGAACCAGCCCGCCGGCCACCTCGATCCCGGCGAGAGCCTGGTGCACGCGGTCATCCGCGAAACGCTGGAAGAGACCGCGCACACCTTCGAGCCGCGCGCGCTGCTGGGCTGCTACATGGCCCGCGCCGCGTCGGCCGGCAGCGCCACGCGGCCCGGCGGCGACATCACCTACGTGCGCTTCGCCTTCACCGGCGAGCTGGGCGCGCTCGACGCCGGGCGCCAGCTCGACGTGGGCATCGTGCGCACCGTGTGGATGAGCGCGGACGAGATCCGCGCGTGCCCGGAGCGCCACCGCACGCCGCTGCTGCTGGCGTGCATCGAGGACTACCTGGCGGGCAAGCGCTTCGCGCTCGACGCGCTCTACACCCATGTCTCGGTGCAGGGCGGCGGGAGCCTGGCATGAGCGGCGGCACAAGCGGCGGCACAAGCGGCAAGCGCGTGGTGGTCGGCATGTCGGGCGGGGTGGATTCCTCCGTGACCGCGTGGCTGCTCAAGCAGCAGGGCTACGAGGTGATCGGCCTGTTCATGAAGAACTGGGAGGACGACGACGACGGCGAATACTGCTCGACCCGGCAGGACTGGCTCGACGTGGTCTCGGTGGCCGACCTGATCGGCGTGGACGTGGAGGCGGTCAACTTCGCCGCCGAGTACAAGGACCGCGTGTTCGCCGATTTCCTGCGCGAGTATTCGGCCGGCCGCACGCCCAATCCCGACGTGCTGTGCAACGCCGAGATCAAGTTCAAGGCCTTCCTCGACCATGCCATGTCGCTGGGCGCGGACACCATCGCCACCGGCCACTATGCGCGCGTGCGGCAGGCGCAGAGCGGCCGCTTCGAGCTGCTCAAGGCGTTCGACCACACCAAGGACCAGAGCTACTTCCTGCACCGGCTGAACCAGGCGCAGCTGTCGCGCACGCTGTTCCCGCTCGGCGAGATGCCCAAGACGCGCGTGCGCGAGATCGCCGCCGAGATCGGCCTGCCCAACGCGAAGAAGAAGGATTCCACCGGCATCTGCTTCATCGGCGAGCGGCCGTTCCGCGATTTCCTCAACCGCTACCTGCCGACCAGCCCGGGGCCGATGAAGACGCCCGACGGCAGGGAGGTCGGCCAGCACATCGGCCTGGCGTTCTACACGCTGGGCCAGCGCAAGGGCATCGGCCTGGGCGGCAGCCGCGAAGGCAGCGGCGACGCCTGGTACGTGGCGCGCAAGGACATGGCGAGCAATACGCTGTACGTGGTGCAGGGCCACGACCATCCGTGGCTGCTGACGCCGGTGCTCGACGCCGCCGACCTGTCGTGGGTGGCGGGCGAGGGCCCGGCGGCGGGCACGGCGCTGTCGGCCAAGACGCGCTACCGGCAGAGCGACGCGCCCTGCGTGGTGGCCGCGCTGGCCGGCGACGCGCTGCGGCTGGCGTTCGCCGAGCCGCAGTGGGCGGTGACGCCGGGCCAGTCGGCCGTGCTGTACCAGGGCGATGTCTGCCTGGGCGGCGGCATCATCCGGTAGCGCGGCGCGCGGCCCGGGGCGCCGTGCATGCCCCGGCGGCTCGCGCGCCTAGGCGCGCGGCGGCTCGGTGTCGATGAACGACTGGCGTTTGGCCAGCTTGTCCTGGTAGGCCGCCAGGCGCGGGTGGCGCTCGCGCCAGGGGATGTCCGCGAAGCGGAAGTCCAGGTACGACAGCGCGCAGCCCACCGCCACGTCGGCCAGCGAGTAGTGGTTGTCGCAGCACCACGGGCGGTCGGCCAGGCCGTCGGCGATGGCCGTCACCGCCGAGTCGATCTTGCCGAGCTGGCGCCTGACCCAGCGCTCGCTGCGCTGGGCGGGCTCGCGCTGGGTGTGCTCCAGGCGCGCCAGCAGCGCGGCGTCGAGCAGGCCGTCGGCGAGCGCTTCCCAGCAGCGCACTTCCACGCGCTCGCGGGCGCCCTGCGGGATCAGCCGGCTGACCGGCGTGAGCGTGTCGACGTACTCGACGATCACGCGCGAGTCGAAGATCGCGCCGCCGTCTTCCATCACCAGGCACGGCACCTTGCCGAGCGGGTTGAACTGGCTGATGGTGGTGTCGGGCGACCACACATCCACTTCCACCATCTGGTAGTCGATCTTCTTTTCCGCCATCACCACGCGCACCTTGCGCGCGTAAGGACTGGTCTGCGATGCATACAGCTTCATGGACTCCCCTCGAGCTTGTTATGAAGTGCATCGGCGCTCTCTGGCACGACGGGCCGCGCGCGGGGGCGTCCGGCCGGCATGCCCGATGCACTTCATAACAGGCTAGTGGATTGGCGAGCGGGAGTATACCCGTGCCACGTGCCCGGCACGTGGCGGCGGCGCGCCAACGCCGCGCCGGTGTCGTGGTGCCGATACGCGCGGGCGCGCCATGCCCGCGGCGGCGGCCACAGAACGGCTGCCACGATGGTAAAATGCCCGCTTTCCACCGCGCCGCCGGTCGGTTGGCGCGCCTGATTGGTCTCTTTCGATCTGTTGACGGGCGCTCTCGACGCCAGATCGCGGCAGGCCGCCGTCCTTTCCCTTCCTTCCGGTCTTCCAGCATGTCCACGTCCTCGCTCTCCCCGCTCACCGCCCTGTCTCCCATCGACGGCCGCTATGCCTCCAAGGCCGACGCGCTGCGCGAGTGGCTCTCGGAAGCCGCCTTCATGCGCAACCGCGTCAAGGTGGAGGTGCACTGGCTGATCGCGCTGTCGCAGGCCGGCCTGCCCGACATGCCGAAGTTCTCGCCGGCGTCCGAGGCCGCGCTGCTGGCGCTGGTGGACAACTTCACCGAGGCGCACGCCGCGCGCATCAAGGAAATCGAGGCCGTCACCAACCATGACGTCAAGGCCGTCGAGTACTGGCTCAAGGAGCAGGTCAAGGGCAACGCCGAGCTGGAAGCCGCCAGCGAGTTCATCCACTTCGCCTGCACCTCGGAAGACATCAACAACACCTCGCACGGCATGATGCTCAAGGGCGCGCGCGACGTGGTGGTGGTGCCGGCGCTGCAGCGCGTGCACGCGCGCCTGGTGGAGCTGGCGCGCGCCAACGCGCGCCAGCCGATGCTGTCGCGCACGCACGGCCAGCCGGCCAGCCCGACCACGCTGGGCAAGGAAATGGCCAACGTGGCGGCGCGCCTGGGCCGCGCCATCGAGCGCATCCAGCGCGTGGAGCTGCTGGGCAAGATGAACGGCGCGGTGGGCAACTACAATGCGCACCTGTCGGCCTACCCGTCGTTCGACTGGGAGGCGTTCTCGAAGCAGGTGATCGAGTCGCGCCTGGGCCTGACCTTCAACCCGTACACCATCCAGATCGAGCCGCACGACTACATGGCCGAGCTGTTCGACGCCATCGCGCGCGCCAACACCATCCTGATCGACCTGAACCGCGACGTGTGGGGCTACATCTCGGTGGGCTACTTCAAGCAGAAGACCAAGGCCGGCGAGATCGGCTCGTCGACCATGCCGCACAAGGTCAACCCGATCGACTTCGAGAACTCGGAGGGCAACCTGGGCCTGGGCAACGCGGTGCTGCGCCACCTGTCGGAGAAGCTGCCGCTGTCGCGCTGGCAGCGCGACCTGACCGACTCCACCGTGCTGCGCAACATGGGCGTGGCGCTGGGCTACAGCCTGCTGGCCTACGAGGCCTGCCTGCGCGGCCTGGGCAAGCTCGAAACCAACCCCGAGCGCCTGCACGAAGACCTCGACAACTGCTGGGAAGTGCTGGCCGAGCCGGTGCAGACCGTGATGCGCCGCTTCGGCGTGCCCAATCCGTACGAACAGCTCAAGGAGCTCACGCGCGGCAAGGGCATCTCGCGCGAGGCGCTGCGGACCTTCATCGGCGGCCTGGCGATTCCCGACGACGCCAAGCAGCTGCTGCTGGAAATGACCCCGGCCAGCTACATCGGGCGCGCCATCAGCCTGGCCGAGTCGGTTTCGGCTTCCTGACGCGGCCCGGCGCCACGAAAAACCACCCCGCGGGGTGGTTTTTTTTCGTCCGGCGGCGGGCGCGGCGGAATGTCACTTCAAATGGTTTGAATGAATCCATGAATTTCAGACCGTTCGCTGGGCTGCCCGCCGCACAATAATGCGAGAATTCAACGGCGGGCGGCCCGTCCGCCGCCGTTGTCTTTTTGCAGAAGTCGATGAAACGCCCGTCACGGGCAGGGGTCTCCCATGCATTCGCAAGTCAAGACCGGCGCGCGCGCCGGGGCTGCCTCGCCACAATCGTCCGCCGCCGGCTACGGCGCGACCGCGATCGGCCTGCACTGGATCATCGCGCTGATGATCTTCGCCGCCTTCGCGCTCGGCCTCTACATGACCGGCATTCCGGGCCTGTCGATGCTCAAGCTCAAGCTGTTCTCGTGGCACAAGTGGCTGGGCGTGACGGTGTTCGTCGTCGCCGTGCTGCGCGTGCTGTGGCGCGCCACCCACCGCGCGCCGGCGCCGGCCGCCGGCACGCCGGCCTGGCAGGCCGCCGCCGCGCACGGCGCCCACATGCTGCTGTACGTGCTGATCCTGGTGGTGCCCGTGACCGGCTACCTGTATAGCTGCGCCGCCGGCGTGCCGGTGGTCTACCTGGGCATCGTGCCGCTGCCGTCGCTGATCGGGCCGGACGACGCGCTCAAGGAGATCCTCAAGCAGACGCACATCTGGCTGAACTACCTGATGGCCGCCATCGTCGTAATCCATGCGGCCGCGGCGATCAAGCACCAGTTCATCGAGCGCGACGGCACGCTGGCCCGCATGCTGCCGTTCCTGAAGTAATCCGCAACCGCCGGAATCAGCGGAATATCCGACCCCGAGGGCGCAGGCCCTCTCAGCGACAGGAGTTTTTGATGAAACGCATTCCCCGCCCGAGCGCGCTCCTGATGGCCGCTACGCTGGCCAGCGCCGGTATCGCCGCCAATCTCGCCTGGGCCCAGGTCGACGCCGGCAAGAGCTCGGTCACCGCCACCGCCCGCCAGATCGGCGTGCCGATGGAAGGCAAGTTCAAGAAGTTCGACGCCGCCGTCTCGTTCGACCCGGCCAAGCTGGCCACCTCCTCGGCCAAGGTCGAGATCGACGTCGCCAGCTTCGAGATCGGCGACGCCGAGACCACCAAGGAGGTCAAGGGCGGCGAGTGGTTCGACGCGGCCAAGTACCCCAAGGCGGTGTTCCAGTCCACCAGCATCAAGGCCGGCGCCGCCGGCAAGTTCGAGGTGGCGGGCAAGCTCACCATCAAGGGCAAGACCGTGGACGTGGTGGTGCCCGCGACCTACCGCCAGGACGCCGCCAGCCAGGTGTTCGACGGCGTGCTGCCGATCAAGCGCACCGCGTTCAACATCGGCGACGGCGAATGGAAGGACACTTCCGTGGTCGCCGACGACGTCCAGATCAAGTTCCACATCGTGACCTTGGCCAGGAAGTGAGCGCGCCGCGCCCGCTGCCATTCTCGTTTTATCGCTGTCCGTTCCATTTTTCCGCCGGAGAACTCATGAAACTGCGTACCATCCTCGCCGCCGCCGCGGCCATCACCGCCAGCGCCGCGTTCGGCGTGGCCTCCGCCAACTCGGTGACCTACAACCTCGATCCGACCCATACCTACCCGAGCTTCGAGGCCGACCACCTGGGCGGCCTGTCCGTCTGGCGCGGCAAGTTCGAGAAGTCGAGCGGCACGGTGACGCTGGATCGCGCGGCCAAGACCGGCTCGCTCGACGTCAAGATCGATCCCGCCTCGGTCGACTTCGGCAACGCCAAGCTGAACCAGCACGTCAAGGGCCCGGACATGTTCGACGTCGATGCCTTCCCGGACGCCTCCTACAAGGGCAAGTTCTCCAAGTTCAACGGCGACGTGCCGACCGAGGTCGATGGCGTGCTGACGCTGCACGGCGTGTCCAAGCCGGTCAAGCTGGAGATCCGCGAGTTCAAGTGCATCCAGCACCCGATGCTCAAGCGCGAAGCCTGCGGCGCCGACGCCGTCGGCACTCTCAACCGCGCCGACTTCGGCATCGACTACGGCGTGAAGATGGGCTTCAAGCC
This sequence comes from Cupriavidus sp. WS, assembly GCF_000395345.1. NCBI lineage: Bacteria > Pseudomonadati > Pseudomonadota > Betaproteobacteria > Burkholderiales > Burkholderiaceae > Cupriavidus > Cupriavidus sp. WS. The sequence continues at coordinate 7,916 of NZ_AQPL01000242.1, forward strand.
CCAGGTCAAGCTGGCCATCCAGGTCGAAGGCGTGAAGGTGGACTGAACGCGCGGCATGCCGGGGCGGCGCCCCCGGCACGCGGCACGGCAAGGGCCGGGGAGCGATCCCCGGCCCTTTTTTCGTTGGCGCGGCCCGGCGCGGCGGACACCGCGCGCGGCGCCGCCGCGTTATGTTGTCCGCACCTGGCGGCCACAGTACAATGAATCGTTAGGAATCAGTTACAGTCTCATCCAGTCGACGATTCCGCTCGGTTCAGCCATTTCCCGCTCACAGTCACCAGGGTGTAGTCGCGTGCGTGCCTGCCATCAGACGAGGACGCCCATGCCCGCAACCGATTACCGACATGTATCCCAGCAGTACCCCTTGATGCCGGCCTAGCATAGCGATCGCAGCGATCCCCTCGCCGTACGAGCTGTACCCGGCCAAGTCAGGCAAGGACTGGCCGGCCGGCAGCGTTTCTCGGATTTCTCTGGCGCCATACCGTGTACTCCCAAACGCAAATCGATCCGGTGGTCAGCTTCCGCAACTCGCAGGGCGAGCAGGTGCGGGGCACAATTATCAATCTCCAGAGAAAATCTCTGGTGATGGAAATCTACAACCCGTACTCGATCGTTCAGGTCAGCGAGGTGCTGAGCGAGTTGAGTGTGCGCATGGGCAGCAAGAACGCCTACCTGGGCAAGGCGGTGGTGATGAGCCTGGTGAACACCGGCCTCACCGCGGTGGTCTCCCTCACGCTCATCGACGAATGGCGCGAGCTGAGCGACCTCACCAACGAGCCCAAGTCGGTCGGCCGCGAAGCGCAGTTGTTCATCAACGACTGGGACGCGCGCTTCAACATCCGGCGCGACTACCAGATCGTGGTCAACGAGATGCGCGCCTTCCTCTCCGAAGTCTCGCGCTGGGTCGAGCAGGTGGACCTGACCGAGAACCTGCCCAAGGTCGACGGGCGGCTGCGCGAGGACGTGTTCTACGAGCTGGCCACGCCGATCATGCTCAAGACCAAGACCTACCTGGACCGCCTGGAAGGCGAGGCCGAGCAGGTCGACGCGGAGATCGCGCCGGTGCACCGCACCTACGCGCAGTCCGCGCTGCACCCGCTGCTGCTGCGTGCGCCGTTCGTCTACCGCACCTTCACCAAGCCGCTCGGCTATGCCGGCGACTACGAGATGGTCAACCAGATCCTGAGCGATCCGCAGCAGGGCCCGACCACCTACTTCCAGATCGTCAACACGGCCTTCCTCAAGGCCGCCGTGGCCACCGCCCACCGCAACCGCATCGACCTGCTGGTCGATTTCCTGTCGCGCCAGGCCGACGCCGCGCGCGCGGCCGGGCGCCCGTTCCGCGTGCTCAACGTGGGCTGCGGGCCGGCCTTCGAGATCCAGCGTTTCGTGCGCGAGTATCCGCAGCCCGAGCTGCTGTCGTTCCAGCTGGTCGACTTCAGCGAGGAGACGCTGGCCTATACCAAGGCCTCGATCGAGCGCTCGGCCGCCGCGGCCGGCCACAAGGACAAGGTGGCGGTGGAGATGGTGCACCAGTCGGTGCACGAGCTGCTCAAGCGCAAGATCGCGCCCGACGACGCCAGCCTGCGCGAGTTCGACGCGGTGTACTGCGCCGGCCTGTTCGACTATCTCTCGGACAAGGTGTGCGCGCGCCTGCTCAGCTATTTCGCCGCGCGCACGCGGCCCGGCGGACAGTTGCTGGTGACCAACGTCCATTCGGCCAATCCCGAGAAATTCGGCATGGAACACCTGCTGGAGTGGTACCTGATCTACCGCGACGAGGCCAGGATGAGTATGCTGCTGCCCGAACAGTCGAGCGGGCACAGACTCTACGTCGACCAGACCGGCGTCAACGTGTTCGCGGAAGCGACCATATCCTGAACCCCCGTTCCGCCATACCAGCGACACACCAGCAGCCGGCCCAGCCATGAGCACCAATCAACTTTACGCGGGTTACCAGACCGAGCTGGCGGACTTCCGCCTGGCCTTCAGCCGCGGCGGCGCCTATACCGCCATCGTGCTGGTGCTGCTCGGCGTGGGACTGGACTACGGCCAGTACCCGCAGCTGCAGGCGCCGTTCGCGGTGGCGCGGGTGCTGGTGTCGCTGCTGATCGCCGGCATCGTCGTGGTGCTGTACAGCTCGGCCGGGCGGCGCTTCGCGCCGTGGCTGACGCTGTCGTGGCTGCTGCTGCCGCAGATCATGATCTCGTGGATGATCTGGCACACCGACGGGGTGGAGTCGCCGTACTACGTGGGGCTGAACCTGGCCATCTTCGCCTCCGGCATCGCGCTGCCGTTCGGCCTGTGGCAGAACCTGGTGTTCGGCCTGCTCTCCTACCTGTTCTACCTGCTGGCCTGCCTGTTCCATCCCGGCGGGATCGAGCCGGTCGGCACCTTCATCGTCAATTCGCTGTTCCTGCTGTTCGCCGCGGCGGCCAGCGCGGTCTACACCTTCTTCAACGAGCGCGCGCGCTTCATGCTGTTCCGCCTCAAGGCCGAGGTGGCGCAGAAGAACGCCGAGCTGGAAGTCATCAACCGCAAGCTGGTCGACATCAAGGGCCAGATGCTGCAGCAGGAAAAGATGGCCGCCATCGGCACGCTGGCCGCGGGCCTGCTGCACGAGGTCAACAACCCGGTGAACTTCTGCCTGATGGCGATTGAGGTGGCGATGGAGGAGCCGGTGGCCAAGAACGAGCCGATGCTGCAGGAATGCCTGGTCGACGCCAAGCAGGGCATGCAGCGCATCCAGCATATCGTCTCGGACCTCAAGACCTTCGCCTACCGCAAGCCGGGCGCCGAGGCCGAGGGCACGCCGTTCCTGTTCGAGAAGGCGCTGGACTCGTCCATTCGCCTCACCGCGCACGAGCTGCGCGGCGTCGCGGTCACGCGCGAGCTGCCCGCCGACACGCTGGTGCTGGGCGACGAGGCCGCCGTGATCGGCGTGCTGATCAACCTGTTCTCCAACGCCGCGCTGGCCATGCGCAAGGCCGGCACGCAGAACCCGGCGATCCACACCACCGTGAAGTGGGTCGAGCGCCGCCTGCACGTGACCGTGAAGGACAACGGCCCCGGCATCGCGCCCGAGAACCTCGCGCGCGTGTTCGAGCCGTTCTTCACCACGCGCGAAGTCGGCCAGGGCCTCGGCCTCGGCCTGTCCATCAGCTATGCGGTGATCGAGCGCCACGGCGGCGTGCTGTTCGCCGAGAGCGAGCAGGGCCAGTGGGCCTCGTTCAGCTTCGACCTGCCGCGCGCCGACTGAGGACGCCATGAGCGACGCCAGGCAACCCCGGCTTACCGTGCTCTACGTCGACGACGAGGAGATGGCATGCAAGTACTTCGCCCGCGCGGTCGGCGCGGAGTACGAGGTGCTGGTGGCCGGCGGCGCGGACGAGGCGGTCGGCATCCTGCGCCGCGAGGGCGCGCGCGTGGCGGTGCTGGTGACGGACTTCCGCATGCCGGGCCGCGACGGCGGCGACCTGCTGCGCCAGATCGCGCTCGAGTACCCGCAGATCGTGCGCGTGCTGGTGACGGCCTACGCCGACAAGGACATGCTGCTGCAGACGGTCAACACCGGCGAGGTGTTCCGCATCCTGGAAAAGCCGCTCGGGCTAGGCCAGGTGCGCGACGCGCTGCGCATGGCGGCGGAGCGCTACCGCGAGCGCTCGATGCGCCACCAGCGCCTGATGGCCATCGACGAGACGCTGGCCTTCCTCGCGCACGAGCTCAACACGCCGCTGGCCGCGATCGCCAATTTCGCGCGCGGCATCGAAAGCCGGATCGCGGCGGAATACAATCCGCAGCGCCAGGGCGAAATCGGCCAGGCGGCCAGCGCGATGCACGACAACGCGCAGTATTGCCTGGCGGTGATCTCGTCGTTCCTGCAGTCGGTGCGCAGCACCGGCAGCCGGCCCAGCACGCAGGCCGGCGCCAGCCGCGAAGTGACCGCCGGCGGGCTGATCGCCGCGCTGCTCGACACCTACCCGTTCGCGGGGCAGCAGCGCGGCTGGGTGGCGGTCGAGATGCAGGACGATTTCGCCGTGCGCACGCTGCCCAACTGCGTGGCGCTGGTGCTGTCGTCGCTGCTGTCCAACGCGCTGCGCGCGCTCGACGGCGTGGCCGCCCCCTCGCTGCGCTTCGTGGTGGCGACCGAGCCCGAGGCGGCGATCCGCATCTGCGACAACGGCCCGGGCATTCCGCCGGAAGTGATGGGACGCCTGCTGGTGGACCCGGTCACGACTCACGCCAGCACCGGCGGCAACGGCCTGGGCATGATTTTCTGCAACCGTGTGATGCAGTCTTTCGGTGGCGGCATCCGGATCGAGTCAATGGCCGGCGCGGGCACCACCGTCACGCTGGATTTCCCCAATACCAAGAGTCGAATGCATAGGAGTGATCGATGAACGAACCGAATGCCACGCAGGCACTTTCACCGGCGATTCTGTTCGTCGATGACGAAGCCACGGCGGTCAAGTATTTCCAGCGTGCCATCGGCGCCCTGGCGCCAGTGGTGACAGGCGGCTCCGTCGAAGAGGGCAAGGCGCTGCTCGATGCTCACGCCGACAGCCTCGCCGTGCTGGTTTCCGACCAGCGCATGCCGGGCGAGTACGGCAACGAGCTGCTGCGCTACGCGCGCGAGCGCTACCCGCACATCGTGCGCATCCTGACCACCGCCTACTCGGAGATCGAGCATACCGTCGCGGCCGTCAACGAAGGCCAGATCCACCGCTACATCAAGAAGCCGTGGGACATCACCGCGCTGCGCATGGAGCTCAAGCAGGCGCTGGAGATGGCCGGCCTGCGCAAGGAGCGCGACCAGCTCGTGCGCGAGAAGCTGAGCGTGCTGCAGAAGCAGACCATCGCTACGCGCGTCGGGCTGGTGCGCGCGCTGGCCGCCAGCCTGAGCGCGCCGGAGCGCTTCCAGCCGGTGGAGACCTACCTGGCCTCGGCCGCGCTGGCCGGCGTGCAGAACCCCGAGCCGGACTGGCTGCTGATGGACTACGCCGACCTCGTGGCGGCGGAGAGCAAGCGCGGCGGCGGCTTCGGCCACGCGGTGGCGGCGCAGCTCGCCGCGCTGCGCGCGCGCTACGCGGGCCGCGGCGCGGGCGACGCGGTGGCGGTGCTGGCCGAAGTGCTGGCCGAAGGCGAGGGCGCGGCCACGGTGCGCCGCGACGGCGACGCGCTGGTCTGGACCCGCCCCGCCGCGCTGGCCGAATACCTCGGCGAGCCGGTCAAGCAGGACGTCTCGGCGCAGCACGCGGCCTGGCTGGCCGGCCTGCTGTGGCTCGACGAGGCCGGCGGCGCGCTCAAGGCCACGCGCGAAGGCGATGTCATCGTCTTCCGCGCGGCCGAGCGCAGCGTGGAATTCCCGGCGGACCGCCTGGCGGTGTGGATCGAGCAGTTCTGATCGGCAACCCCGGGGCAATGAACGAAGCCGCCAGAACGGGCCCACGCCGCCAGAGCTAGCCCAAGCAAGGTGTTCTCCCTCTCCCGCTGCGCGGGAGAGGGGCGCAAACCTTCGGCAAGCGGCGGCGCGCGGCACACCGGCAAGACAAACGAAAATGGGCACCCGGAGGTGCCCATTTTCATTGCGGCGTCAGCCCGGTCAGGCCTGCGCGCCGTAGTTCGGGTCGTTGCGGTCGATCTCGCCCGGCTTCTTGTCGCCCTTGACGAGGTCCTCGCGCTTGACGCCCAGCCACATGGCCAGCGCCGCGGCGACGAACACCGACGAGTAGATGCCGAACAGGATGCCGACGGTCAGCGCCAGCGCGAAGTAGTGCAGCGTGGGGCCGCCGAAGAAGAACATCGACAGCACCATCATTTCGGTCGAGCCGTGGGTGATGATGGTGCGCGAGATGGTGCTGGTGATCGCGTTGTCGATGATCTCGTGCGTGGTCATCTTGCGGTACTTGCGGAAGTTCTCGCGGATCCGGTCGAAGATCACCACCGATTCGTTGACCGAGTAGCCGAGCACCGCCAGGATCGCCGCCAGCACCGACAGCGAGAATTCCCACTGGAAGAAGGCGAAGAAGCCGAGGATGATCACCACGTCGTGCAGGTTGGCGATCACGCCGGCCACCGCGAACTTCCATTCGAAGCGGAACGACAGGTAGATCACGATGCCGGCCACCACGCACAGCAGCGCCAGCAGGCCGTCGGTGGCCAGCTCCTTGCCCACCTGCGGGCCGACGAACTCGACGCGCTGGAGCTTGACGTCGGGCGTGGCGGCCTGCAGCGCGCCCATGACCTGCTCGCTCTGCTGGGCCGAGGTGACGGGCTTGCCGTCCGCGCCCTTCTGGATCGGCAGGCGGATCATCACGTCGCGCGAGGTGCCGAAGTTCTGCACCTGCACGTCGCTGTAGCCGAGCTTGCCGACCTGGCCGCGGATCTTCTCGAGATCGGCGGTCTGCTGGTAGTTGACCTCCATCACCGTGCCGCCGGTGAACTCGATCGACAGGTGCAGGCCCTTGTGCCAGAGGAAGAATACGGCCGCGGCAAACGTCAGGAAGGAAATCACGTTGAAGACCAACGCGTGCTTCATGAACGGAATGTCGCGCCGGATGCGGAAGAATTCCATGTTGAATCCTGTTCTGTACGGCGGCCCTTGCCGCCGTGCTTATGCTGTTTGGCCGCCGCGCCCGGCGCGGCGGCCTTGTGCCGTCCCGATGCCTACTTGGCGACGGTGCCCTGGTTGTCCGAACCCGGCTTCCAGATCTGGCCGATCGCCACGCCCTGCAGCTTCTTCTTGCGGCCGTACCAGAGGTTGACCAGGCCGCGGTTGAAGAACACCGCCGAGAACATCGAGGTCAGGATGCCCAGGCAGTGCACCACCGCGAAGCCGCGCACCGGGCCCGAGCCGAAGGCCAGCAGCGCCAGGCCGGCGATCAGCGTGGTCACGTTGGAGTCGAGGATGGTGGCCCAGGCGCGGTCGAAGCCGGTGGCGATGGCCATCTGCGGCGAGGCGCCCGCGCGCAGTTCCTCGCGGATGCGCTCGTTGATCAGCACGTTGGCGTCGATGGCCATGCCCAGCACCAGCGCGATGGCGGCGATGCCCGGCAGCGTCAGCGTGGCCTGCAGCATCGACAGCACCGCCACCAGCAGCAGCAGGTTGATGGCCAGCGCGGCCACCGAGAACACGCCGAACAGCATGTAGTACAGCACCATGAAGACGGCGATGGCGCTGAAGCCGTAGGCCACCGAGTCGAAGCCCTTCTGGATGTTGTCGGCGCCCAGCGACGGGCCGATGGTGCGTTCCTCGATGATTTCCATCGGCGCGGCCAGCGAGCCGGCGCGCAGCAGCAGCGCCAGGTCGTTGGCGGCCTCGGTGGAGTACGAGCCGGTGATCTGGAAGCTCGAGCCCAGCTCGGACTGGATGGTCGCCACCGTCAGCACTTCGCCCTTGCCCTTCTCGAACAGCACGATGCCCATCGGCTTGCCGATGTTCTCGCGCGAGACGTCGCGCAGCACGCGCCCGCCCTGGGCGTCGAGCTTGATGTTGACCGAGGGGCGCTGGTTCTGGTCGAAGCCGGCCGAGGCGCTTTCGATGCGGTCGCCGGTGAAGATGACCTGTTTCTTGAGCACCACCGGGGCGCCGTTGCCTTGCGTGAACAGTTCGCTGCCGAACGGGATCGGGTCGCCCGGGCGCGGGTTGCGCGGCGCTTCCGGATCGGCCAGGCGCGCCTCCAGCGTGGCGGTGCGGCCGATGATGTCCTTGGCCTTGGCGGTGTCCTGCACGCCCGGCAACTGGACCACGATGCGGTCCGAGCCCTGCTGCTGGATCACCGGCTCGGCCACGCCGAGCTCGTTCACGCGGTTGTGCAGCGTGGTGATGTTCTGCTTGACCGCCGCGTCCTGCACCGCCCGGCGGGCGGCGTCGGTGAACACGCCGGTGAGGTTGTTGCCGTCGGCCTCGAAGGCCAGCTCGCGCAGGCTGTCGGCGAGGATGCCGCGCGCCTTGCCGGCGTCCTCGGCGTTGTTGAAGCGCACCGTCAGGCGCTCGCCGTCGCGGTCGATGCCGCCGTGGCGGATGCCCTTGTCGCGCAGCAGCGTGCGCGCGTCGCCGGCCAGGCTGTCGAGCTTCTTGTCGACCGCGCCCTTCATGTCCACCTGCAGCAGGAAGTGCACGCCGCCGCGCAGGTCCAGGCCCAGGTACATCGGCAGCGCGTGCAGCGCGGTCAGCCAGCGCGGCGAGCCCGACAGCAGGTTGAGCGCGACCACGTAGGTGGCGTCATTGGGGTCGGGGTTGAGCGCGCGCGTCAGCACGTCCTTGGCCTTGAGCTGCTCGTCGGTGGTGCGAAAGCGCGCCTTGACCGAGCCGGTCTGGCCGTTGACGTCGAAGAACATGCCGTCGGGCTGCAGGCTGTTCTGCGCCAGCACCTGCTCGACCTGCTTCTGCGTGGCCAGGTCGACCTTGACCGTGGCCTTGGCCGAGGAGACCTGCACGGCGGGCGCCTCGCCGAAGAAGTTCGGCAGCGTGTAGATGATGCCGATGGCCAGCGCCACCAGGATCACGAGGTATTTCCAAAGCGGATAACGATTCATCTTTGGCCAGTCGTTCTGCGGTTGGCGGGGCCGGGCATACCGTCGGACGGTGTGGTCGGCGGGAGGTCGGGCACCCGCACCGGTTGGCAAACAGCCGCCTGGCATCCACGGACAACCCGGGCTGGATCAGGCGGCTGCAGGGGCACGCGCGCTAATGGCGTGCCGGGAAGGGCGAAAAAGCCGGCGAAAAAACAGTAAAAGCGGCAGCAAGAGCAGCGGCTGCAGCGGACCGCGGGACGTCGCGCCTGCGGCGCGCCACTCGCGGCGCCATGCTCAGAGGGCCTTCAACGAGCCCTTGGGCAGCACCGTGGTCACGGCGTTCTTCTGCACCGTGATTTCGGTGCCGGCTGCGATCTCGAGGGTCACGTACTGCTCGTTCACCTTGGTCACGCGGCCCAGGATGCCGCCGGCGGTGACGACTTCGTCGTTCTTGGCCAGCGCTTCCAGCATTGCCTTCGATTCCTTCTGGCGCTTCATCTGCGGGCGGATCATGATGAACCACAATACCGCGAACATCAGGATGATGGGCAGGAAACTCATCAGGCCACCCGCCGCGCCGCCGGTGATGCCGGCGGTCTGGGCAAATGCGTTAGAAATCAGCACGTCGCTTCTCCGTCACAAAGTCAGTCAGTTAGTCGGTCATTCTACCACCCGCTTGCAATCGCCTTCCATGTCCGATCCGGGCATTTGCGGGGATTTACGGGTTTGTTCGGGGCCCCTTGCGCGCCGCCCCGTAGCGCGCCGGACCCGGCTGTTCGACCGGCGCGTGGCGGAAAGTTCCGGCTGCCGCGCCGGCGCGCCGGCCGGCGTGGAAAGTGGCGCCTATTGCACCCCGCGCGCACGGTCCGCGGCGAAGCGCGCGCGGAACGCCGTGAAGCGGTGCTGTCCGATGGCCTCGCGCATCTCGGCCATCAGCTGCAGGTAGTAGTGCAGGTTGTGGATGGTGTTCAGGCGCGCGCCGAGGATTTCGCCGACGCGGTGCAGGTGGTGCAGGTAGGCGCGCGAGAAGTTGCGGCAGGTATAGCAGCCGCAGCTCTCGTCCAGGGGGCGCGTGTCGTTGCGGTGCACGGCGTTCTTGATCTTGACGTCGCCGAAGCGCGTGAACAGCCAGCCGTTGCGCGCGTTGCGGGTCGGCATCACGCAGTCGAACATGTCCACGCCGGCGGCCACGCCGGCCACCAGGTCCTCGGGCGTGCCCACGCCCATCAGGTAATGCGGCTTGTGCGCGGGCAGGCGCGGCGCCACGTGCTCGAGCACCCGCATCATGTCTTCCTTGGGCTCGCCCACCGACAGCCCGCCGATGGCGTAGCCGTGGAAGTCGAGCTCGGACAGGCCCGCCAGCGACTCGTCGCGCAGATCCTCGAACATGCCGCCCTGGACGATGCCGAACAGCGCGTTGGGGTTGGCCAGGCGGTTGAACTCGTCGATCGAGCGCCGGGCCCAGCGCAGGCTCATGCGCATCGACGCGGCCGCCTCCTCGCGCGTGGCCGGGCGGCCCTCGATCTCGTAGGGCGTGCATTCGTCGAACTGCATCACGATGTCGGAGTTCAGCGTGCGCTGGATCTGCATCGAGATCTCGGGCGAGAGGAACAGCTTGTCGCCGTTGACCGGCGAGGCGAAGGTCACGCCGTCCTCGGTGATCTTGCGCAGCGCGCCCAGCGAAAACACCTGGAAGCCGCCCGAATCGGTCAGGATCGGCTTGTCCCAGCCCATGAAGCGGTGCAGGCCGCCGTGGCTCTCCACCACCTCCAGCCCCGGGCGCAGCCACAGGTGGAAGGTATTGCCGAGGATGATCTGCGAGCCGATTTCGTTGAGTTCGAGCGGCGACATCGCCTTGACCGAGCCGTAGGTGCCGACCGGCATGAAGATCGGGGTCTCGACCACGCCGTGGTTGAGGGTGACGCGGCCGCGGCGGGCGTTGCCGTCGGTGGTGAGCAGTTCGAAGTCGAGCATGGCGAATATCCTGGATGCGGGGTCGGGCTGGCGCGGCGCGCTCAGGGCTGCGGCTGGCGGGTCAGGAGCATGGCGTCGCCGTAGCTGAAGAAGCGGTAGCGCTGCGCCACCGCGTGGCGGTAGGCGGCGCGGATGGGCTCCACGCCGGCCAGCGCCGAGACCAGCATCAGCAGCGTCGACTTGGGCAGGTGGAAGTTGGTGATGAGCGCGTCGACCACGCGGAAACGGTAGCCGGGCGTGATGAAGATGTCGGTGTCGCCCCGGCCCGCGGCCAGCGTGCCGTCGGCCGCGCCGGCCGATTCCAGCGCGCGCAGCGAGGTGGTACCGACCGCGATCACGCGCCCGCCGGCGGCGCGGGTCTCGCGCACGGCCCGGGCCAGGTCTGCGGAGATCTCGTACCACTCGGCGTGCATCTTGTGCTCGGCCAGGTTCTCGGTGCGCACCGGCTGGAAGGTGCCGGCGCCCACGTGCAGGGTCAGGAAGCCGCGCCGCACGCCGAGCGCGTCGAGCCGCGCGAACAGCGCTTCGTCGAAATGCAGGCCGGCGGTGGGCGCGGCCACCGCGCCGGGCGCGCGCGCGTAGACGGTCTGGTAGCGCGTCTCGTCGTAGGCGTCCGGGTCGTGGGTGATGTAGGGCGGCAGCGGCAGGCGGCCGTGCTGCTCGATCAGGTCCAGCGCCGGCGCGGGGAAGCGCAGCGTGAAGAACTGGTCCACGCGCGGGCCCACGGTGACGTCGAAGGCATCCGCGAGGCGCAGCCGGCTGCCCTCGGGCGGGGTCTTGGACGCGCGCACCTGGGCCAGCACGGTATGCGTGTCCAGCACGCGCTCGACCAGCACCTCGACCTTGCCGCCGCTGCCCTTGTGGCCGAAGAAGCGCGCCTTGATCACGCGCGTGTCGTTGAACACCAGCAGGTCCGACGGGCGCAGGTAGTCCACCACGTCGGCGAAACCGCGGTCCGCCATGCGCGTGGCGCCGGTCTGCGTGTCGGTTTCCACCACCAGCAGCCGGCTGGCGCCGCGGTCGGGCAGGGCGGTCTGCGCGATCAGTTCGGGCGGCAGCGGGAAATCGAAATCGGACAACGTCAGCGTCATGGGGGCAAAAGCGGGCAAAAACGGCGGCGGGCCGCGCAGTGGCGCGGCCGGCATAGGTACAATCGGCGAATCCGATATTGTAAGGCTTGGGGCGGCAGCGCCGCCCGGGCGCGCATGATATCGCCTATTTGCCGGCCGGTTGCGGCGCCTTGCGCGCCCGACGCCGCCGGCGCCAACCCGGACCGGCCTGCCGCCGCCTTCCTTTCGCCACCCCCAAGCCCGCCCGATGCCAGGAACCGCTCCCGACCCGACCCAGGAAACCACCGACAGCCCCGCGCCCGCCGCGGGCAAGCCGGGGCGGCCGGGCAAGGCCGGGGCGGCCAAGGGCGCGGCCGGCAAGCCGTCCTCGGCGATGGCGCGCCTGCACAAGCTCGGCCTGCGGCGCGACGTCGACCTCGTGCTGCACCTGCCGATGCGCTACGAGGACGAGACCACGCTGCTGCCGATCGCCGAGGCGATCCGGCGCGCCGGGCTGGGCCTGACGGCGCAGGTCGAGGGCGTGGTCACGTCCAACGAGGTCACGTTCCGCCCGCGCCGCCAGATGGTGGTGAAGATCGCCGACGACAGCGGCGAGCTGACGCTGCGCTTCCTCAATTTCTACGGCAACCAGGCCCAGCAGATGGCCGAAGGCGCCAGCCTGCGCGTGCGCGGCGAGGTGCGCGGCGGTTTCTTCGGCGCCGAGATGGTCCATCCCACGGTGCGCGCGGTGGCGCCCGGCGAGGCGCTGCCGGACCGCCTCACGCCGGTCTACCCGAGCACCGCCGGCATCCCGCAGGCCTACCTGCGCAAGGCCATCGGCGGCGCGCTGGGGCGCACGCCGCTGCCCGAGACGCTGCCGCAGCCGGTGTTGCAGGGCCCGCTGGCGCCGCTCAGGCTGCGGCCGCTGCCGGAATGCCTGCGCCTGCTGCACGCGCCGCCGCAGGAGGTGGACGAGCACGCGCTGAGCGAGCGCTCGCACCCGGCCTGGCAGCGCATCAAGTTCGACGAGCTGCTGGCCCAGCAGCTTTCGCTCAAGCGCTCGCAGGCCGCGCGCCGCGACAAGAGCGCGCCGCCCATGCCGCGCCGCGCCGGCGGCCTGCTCGGCGCCTTCCTCGACGCGCTGCCGTTCCGGCTCACCGGCGCGCAGCAGCGCGTGGTGGAGGAGATCGCCGCCGACATGGGCGCGCCGCACCCGATGCACCGCCTGCTGCAGGGCGACGTCGGCAGCGGCAAGACCATCGTCGCCGCGCTGGCCGCCTGCCAGGCCATCGACGCCGGCTACCAGGCCGCGCTGATGGCGCCCACCGAGATCCTGGCCGAGCAGCACTTCCGCAAGCTCTCGGCGTGGCTGGAGCCGCTCGGCGTGACGGTGGTGTGGCTGGCCGGCAGCCTCAAGGCGCGCGCCAAGCGCGAGGCCGCGGCGCGGGTGGAGTCGGGCGAGGCCCGGCTGGTCATCGGCACCCACGCGCTGATCCAGGACAGCGTGAAGTTCGCGCGGCTGGGCCTGTCGGTGGTGGACGAGCAGCACCGCTTCGGCGTGGCCCAGCGCCTGGCGCTGCGCGGCAAGGCCGAGGCGGACGCCGGCGAGGTCGCGCCGGCCGCGCGCGCCGAGACCGTGCCGCACCAGTTGATGATGTCGGCCACGCCGATCCCGCGCACGCTGGCCATGACCTACTACGCCGATCTCGACGTCTCCGTGATCGACGAGCTGCCGCCCGGGCGCAGCCCGGTGGTGACGCGGCTGGTCAACGACGCGCGCCGCGACGAGGTGATCGAGCGCGTGCACCACGCCGCCGCCGACGGCCGCCAGATCTACTGGGTCTGCCCGCTGATCGAGGAAAGCGAGGCGCTGCAACTGCAGACCGCGGTGGAAACCTACGAAACCCTGGTGGCGGCGCTGCCCGAGCTCAAGGTGGGCCTCGTGCACGGCCGCCTGCCGCCGGCCGAGAAGGCCGCGGTGATGGGCGACTTCATCGCCAACCGCCTGCAGGTGCTGGTCGCCACCACGGTGATCGAGGTCGGCGTGGACGTGCCCAACGCCTCGCTGATGGTGATCGAGCATGCCGAGCGCTTCGGCCTGGCCCAGCTGCACCAACTGCGCGGCCGGGTCGGGCGCGGCAGCGCCGAATCGGTCTGCCTGCTGATGTACCAGGCGCCGCTGTCGCCCACCGCGAAGGAACGCCTGGCCACCATGCGCGAGACCACCGACGGCTTCGAGATCGCCCGGCGCGACCTGCAGATCCGCGGCCCCGGCGAATTCCTCGGCGCGCGCCAGTCCGGCGAGGCGATGCTGCGCTTCGCCGACCTGGAAACCGACGCCTGGCTGGTCGACTACGCCCAGGAAGCCGCCGAGCTGATGCTGGCGCATTACCCCGAGGCGGTGGACGCGCACCTGCTGCGCTGGCTCGGCGGGCGCGAGCATTTCCTCAAGGCCTGACCCCGGGGACCGGGGCGTCCGGCGGCACCGAAGACGCTCAATGGTCACATATGACGGCAGTGAGATAGCCATGAAGCACCGCATGCGCCGCATCGACGGCGACCTCTGACAGAACCGTGATTCGAAGGTAAAATCTATCGCATAACGGGAATTGATAAGTCATGACGCTCACCGAACTCAAGTACATCGTCGCCGTGGCGCGCGAGCGCCATTTCGGCCGGGCCGCCGAAGCCTGCTTCGTGTCGCAGCCGACCCTGTCGGTTGCCATCAAGAAGCTGGAAGACGAGCTCAATGTGCAGATTTTCGAGCGCGGCACCTCCGAGGTGTCGGTGACGCCGATCGGCGAGCAGATCGTGGCGCAGGCCCAGCGCGTGCTGGAGCAGACGATGGCCATCCGCGAGATCGCCAAGCAGGGCAAGGACCCGCTGGCCGGGCCGCTGCGCCTGGGGGTGATCTATACCATCGGGCCCTACCTGCTGCCCTCGCTGGTCAAGGAGATGATCCAGACCGTGCCGCAGATGCCGCTGATGCTGCAGGAGAACTACACGGTCAAGCTGATCGAGCTGCTCAAGCAGGGCGAGATCGACTGCGCCATCATGGCCGAGCCGTTCGCCGACTCCGGCCTCACGGTGCAGCCGCTCTACGACGAGCCCTTCGTGGTGGCGGTGCCGCGCGGCCACCAGCTCGAGAAGGCCAGCCACGTCGATCCCGACGAGCTCAAGCAGCAGACCATGCTGCTGCTGGGCAGCGGCCACTGCTTCCGCGACCAGGTGCTGGGCGTGTGCCCGGAACTGTCGCGCTTCTCGCAGGCCGCCGACGGCATCCAGAAGACCTTCGAGGGCTCCTCGCTGGAAACCATCCGCCACATGGTGGCCAGCGGCGTCGGCATCACGGTGCTGCCGCGCACCTCGGTGCCCGATCTCAAGCCGAACAAGAACGACCTGCTGGCCTACGTGCCGTTCACCGACCCGGTGCCCGACCGGCGCGTGGTGCTGGCCTGGCGCAAGAGCTTCACCCGCCTGCCGGCGATGGAAGCGCTGCGCCGCGCGGTGGCCGCGTGCGACCTGCCCGGCGTGAGCAAGCTGGCCGCCAAGGAACTGGCCGAGGCCGCCTGAGCGGGGTCCCTGCGTTGCCTGTTCCGGGACGGACTTCCCGCCCGTCCCGCCGCGCTCTCCCGTCCCCCGTTTTCCGCCGATTTTTCGCCGATTTTTTGCCGATTTTTTGCCGATTTTTTGCCGATTCCGCGGCTCCGCCCGGAGGACATAGGTGACGTCTATTTCATAGTTAGAAATTATTGAATTTCAAATTTAATAGATTGTCCGTAGACTGCCTCCATCGACACATTGCGTGCCGATCATCCAGGGGAGCCACAGATGAACAGCATCGAATCCACCGACCGGGGCAACCTCCTGCGCACGCTGGCGGGCGCGGTGGCCGATTGTCTTGCCTGTTACGCCCGGGTGTACTGAAATTACCCGGCGGCTTGCCAAACCGGTTCCCCCAGCCAGAACTTCCCGATCACCCACAAAAGAGGTCATGATGAGCAAGGACAAGGACATTCTCACCACCGGCGCGGGCGCGCCGGTCGCCGACAACCAGAATTCCCAGACCGCCGGCCCACGCGGCCCCATGCTGCTGCAGGACGTGTGGTTCCTCGAAAAGCTCGCTCACTTCGACCGCGAGGTGATTCCCGAGCGGCGCGTGCACGCCAAGGGCTCCGGCGCCCACGGCACCTTCACCGTCACGCATGACATCAGCAAGTACAGCAAGGCCTCGGTGTTCGGCCAGGTCGGCAAGCAGACGCCGATCTTCATGCGCTTCTCCACCGTGGCCGGCGAGCGCGGCGCGGCCGATGCCGAGCGCGACGTGCGCGGCTTCTCGATCAAGTTCTACACCGACGAAGGCAACTGGGACGTGGTCGGCAACAACACGCCGGTGTTCTTCGTGCGCGACCCGCTCAAGTTCCCCGACTTCATCCACACCCAGAAGCGCAACCCGCGCACCAACCTGCGCGACGCCGTCGCCGTGTGGGATTTCTGGTCGCGCCATCCCGAATCGCTGCACCAGGTCACCATCCTGATGAGCGACCGCGGCCTGCCGCAGAACTACCGCCAGATCCACGGCTTCGGCTCGCACACGTATTCGCTCATCAACGCGGCCAACGAGCGCTTCTGGGTCAAGTTCCACTTCAAGTCGGCGCAGGGCATCGCCAACTGGACCAACGAGGAAGCCGCCAAGGTGGTGGCAGGCGACCGCGAGAGCGCCCAGCGCGACCTGTTCGAGAACATCGAGAAAGGCAACTTCCCGCGCTGGAACGTGCGCGTGCAGATCATGCCCGAGGCCGAGGCGGCCAGGTACCACATCAACCCGTTCGACCTCACCAAGGTGTGGCCGCACAAGGACTACCCGCTGATCGACGTGGGCGTGCTGGAGCTCAACCGCAACCCGGACAACTACTTCGCCGAGGTCGAGCAGGTGGCGATGAACCCGGCCAACGTGGTGCCCGGCATCGGCTTCTCGCCCGACAAGATGCTGCAGGGCCGGCTGTTCTCGTATGGCGACACGCAGCGCTACCGCCTGGGCGTGAACCACAACCAGATCCCGGTGAACGCGCCCAAGGTGCCGGTGCCGAACAGCTACCACCGCGACGGCGCGATGCGGGTGGACGGCAACCAGGGCGGCAAGCTGAACTACGAGCCCAACCGCCTGGGCGCCTACGCCGCCAGCGAGCGCGCCGCGGAACCGCCGCTGGCGCTGGACGGGCAGGCCGCCGACCACTGGGACCACCGCGTCGACGGCGACTACTACAGCCAGCCCGGCGCGCTGTTCCGCCTGTTCGACGAGGCGCAGCGCCAGCGCCTGTACGCGAACATCGCGGCGGCCATGCAGGGCGTGCCCGAAGACATCGTGCGCGTGCAGATCGAGCACTTCACCAAGGCCGACCCGGCCTACGGCGAGGGCGTCAAGCGCGCGCTCAACCTGAAGTAACCGAAGTCACACCCCGGCCCGTGCCGGCGCCCCGGGGGGCGCCGGCCGGACGGCAACGCAAGGAGAACCATCATGGCCATGATCGACCTGTTCGTCAGCGAGTTGCAGCAACTGCGCCACGACGCGCACGACCGCGCCGGCCATGCCGATGCGGCGCGCCTGCAGCGCAAGCTGTGGCGCAAGGAAATCGGCATGGCGGTGATCGCGCTGGGCGCCGCCGCGATGTTCCTGGATGCCGCGCGGACTTTCACCGGCGGTTTGTCCGTCTTCGGTGGGTGATGCCATAATGTGCGGGTTGTGCCGCGTCCGAGTCGCGCGGCAGTTTTCGTGGCCACCCCCAGATCTGGAGCGTACCTATCATGGCAAAGAAAAATGAGATGAGCGTCAACATCGGTATTTCCGACAAAGAACGCAAGAAGATCGCAGAAGGTCTCTCGAAGCTGCTGGCGGATACCTACACGCTCTATCTCAAGACCCACAACTTCCACTGGAACGTCACGGGTCCGATGTTCAACACGCTGCACCTGATGTTCGAGACCCAGTACAACGAGCTGGCGCTGGCGGTGGACTCCATCGCCGAGCGCATCCGCGCGCTGGGCTACCCGGCGCCGGGCACCTACAAGGAATACGCCCGCCTGTCGTCGATCGCCGAGGAAGAGGGCGTGCCCGAAGCCACCGAGATGATCCGCAAGCTGGTCGAAGGCCAGGAAGCCGTGGTGCGCACCGCGCGCTCGCTGTTCCCGGTGATCGACGCCGCCGGCGACGAACCCTCGGCCGACCTGCTGACCCAGCGCATGCAGACGCACGAAAAGACCGCGTGGATGCTGCGCTCGATGCTGGCCTGAGTTGCCGGTCGGCGCCGGCCGGCGCCGCTGACGGGGGCGCCGGAAGGCCGGTCGCCCCTCCGCCGACTGCCGGCGAGCGTCAATCGCGTGTCACGCGCCTGTCATCCGGGCGCGTTCCCCGCGCCGCCTGACCGCCTGACCATCAGCCGCCTCGCGCGCCGCGCCTCGACCGGGCTGCGGCGCGTTTTTCGTTCAACGTCCCAGCTTTTCCGTCCGCCCTCCGCATCGCGGACCCCTGCCATGCTCGAACGCCTCGCCCTGTACGCGCGCCTGGTGCGCATCGACAAGCCCATCGGCACGCTGCTGCTGCTGTGGCCCACGCTGTGGGCGCTGTGGATGGCCGCCGGCGGGCCGCCCGCGTGGGGCCTGTTCTGGATCTTCTTCGCCGGCACCTTCCTGATGCGCTCGGCCGGCTGCGCCATGAACGACTGGGCCGACCGCGACTTCGACAAGCACGTCAAGCGCACGAAGGAACGCCCGCTCACGGCCGGCAAGATCGCCGCGTGGGAAGCCATCGCGGTGGCGGCGGTGCTGGCGCTGCTGGCCTTCGTGCTGATCCTGCCGCTCAACGCGCTGACCAAATGGCTGGCGGTGGCGGCGGCCATCATCGCGGCCACCTATCCGTTCTTCAAGCGCTTCTTCGCCATTCCGCAGGCCTATCTCGGCATCGCCTTCGGCTTCGGCATCCCGATGGCCTTCGCCGCCGTGCGCGGCGAGGTGCCCGCGGTGGCGTGGATCATGCTGCTGGCCAACGTGTTCTGGGCGGTGGCCTACGATACCGCCTACGCGATGGTCGACCGCGACGACGACCTGCTGATCGGCATGAAGACCTCGGCCATCACCTTCGGCCGCTTCGACGTGGCGGCCATCATGCTGTGCTACGCCGCCTTCCTCGGCCTGATGGCGTGGGCCGGCGCCCGGCTCGGGCTGGGCTGGCCCTACTGGGCCGGGCTGGCGGCCGCGGCCGTCTGCGTGGCCTATCACTACACGCTGATCCGCGGCCGCGACCGCATGCAATGCTTCGCCGCGTTCCGCCACAACAACTGGCTCGGCGCGTTCGTGTTCGCGGGGACGGCGGCGGCCTACGCGCTGCGCTGATTCCTGGGGAGGACACCTTGCCTGGGCCCGCCCGCGCGGTGCTGGCCCATCCGCCGGCTTCGGCTGGTGCCCCGGAATCGCGGGTTTGCGCCGCGTTTTCCTGCGCTTTGCTTTCCCGGCTCAGTCCTTGCCGAATTCCGCGCCCATTTCCGCCGCGCGCGCGGCGGCCGCGTGCATGGCTTTCACGAAAGCGTCACCGATGCCCGAGGCCTGCATCGACATCAGCGCCGCGTAAGTGGTGCCGCCCTTCGACGTCACGCGCTCGCGCAGCACGCTGACCGGCTCCGCCGACTGCGCGGCCAGCGCGGCGGCGCCGCGGAAGGTCTCCACCGCCAGCGCGCGTCCCTGCGCGGCGCTCAGGCCGAGTTCGGTGGCGGCCTTTTCCATCGCCTCGACAAAGTAGAAGACATAGGCCGGGCCGCTGCCGGAGATCGCGGTGACGGCGTCGATCTGCGCGTCGCCTTCCACCCATTCGCACTTGCCGACCGCTTCGGCCAGCGCGCCGGCGATCGCGCGGTCGCGCTCGCCGAGGCCGGGCGCGGCGGCCAGGCCCGTCATGCCGATGCCGGCCAGCGCCGGGGTGTTGGGCATGGCGCGCACCAGGCGCGCGTGGCCGCCGAACCAGCGCTGCATGTCGGACAGGCGGATGCCGGCGGCCACGCTGACGATCAGGTTGTCGGCGAGATACGGCGCCAGCGACGCGGCGGCGTCGCGGAACTGCTGCGGCTTGACCGCCAGCACCAGCACGTCGCTGGCGCCGAAGGCGGCGTCGGGCGCGGCGGCGGCATGCACGCCGTGGTCGCGCCGCAGGCGCGCCCGGGCGTCCTCGAACGGGTCGACCACGCGGATCGAGGTGGCGGGCACGCCGCGGGCGATCAGGCCGCCGATCAGGGCGGTGGCCATGTTGCCGCCGCCGAGGAAGCCGAAGGTGAGGGTGTCGAGCATCGCTTGTCTTTGTCTCTGGCTGGAATTCGGAAAGGGGCCGCCGGCGGGCGGGTGGCAATCAGCCGTGCGTGGCGCTGGCCTGGGGCGCGCGGCCGTGGTCGCGGCCGCCGAAGATCGCAGTGCCGATGCGCACCAGGGTGGCGCCTTCGGCGATGGCGGCCTCCATGTCCGCGGACATGCCCATCGACAGCGTGTCCACGTCCAGGCCCTGCGCGCGCAGGGTTTCGAGCAGCGCGCGCATGGCCGCGAACGGCCGGCGCTGCGCGGCGGCATCGGCGGCCGGCTCGGGAATCGCCATCAGCCCGCGCAGCCGCAGCCCGGGCAGCGCCGCCACGGCGCGCGCCAGCGCGGGCACTTCCGCCGGGGTCACGCCGCTTTTGCTGGTTTCGCCGCTGATATTGACCTGGAGGCAGACCTGCAGCGGCGGCAGTCCCGCCGGGCGCTGCGCCGACAGCCGCTCGGCGATGCGCAGGCGGTCCACCGCGTGGACCCAGTCGAAGCGCTCGGCCACCACGCGCGTCTTGTTGCTTTGCAGGGGGCCGATGAAATGCCAGCTGATGGCATCGCGCAGGTCGGCCAGTTGCCCGATCTTGTCGGCGCCTTCCTGCACGTAGTTTTCGCCGAAGGCGCGCTGGCCGGCGTCGAAGGCGGCCCGCACGGCATCCGCCGGGAAGGTCTTGGAAACCGCCAGCAGGGTGACGTCGGCGGCCACCCGTCCGGCCTGTTGTGCGGCTGCCGCGATGCGCCGGTGCACGGCTTGCAAGTTGGCGGCGATTACAGACATAATCCGGCGAACATATCAAGAAGTACAACAAAGTACGACAAAAAAGGGTGGGGTCATTATAGATGGACATCGCGCAGCTATTGGCTTTCGCCGTCAAGAACAAGGCGTCCGATCTTCATCTGTCCGCGGACATGCCGCCGATGGTCCGCATCCACGGCGACATGCGCCGCATCAACGTGGCCGCGATGGCGCACAAGGACGTCCACGCCATGGTGTACGACATCATGAGCGACACCCAGCGCAAACAGTATGAAGAACGCCTGGAGATCGACTTCTCGTTCGAGATCGCCGGGCTTTCGCGCTTCCGCGTCAACGCATTCAACACGCAGCGCGGCGCGGCCGCGGTGTTCCGGACCATTCCCTCCAAGGTGCTGACGCTGGAAGACCTGCGCGCGCCGGCGGTGTTCGCCGACCTGTGCATGAAGCCGCGCGGCCTGGTGCTGGTGACGGGGCCCACCGGCTCGGGCAAGTCGACCACGCTGGCGGCGATGGTGGACCACCGCAACGACCACGACATGGGCCACATCCTGACCGTGGAAGACCCGATCGAGTTCGTGCATACCTCGAAGAAGAGCCTGATCAACCAGCGCGAGCTGGGGCCGCACACGCATTCGTTCGCCAACGCGCTGCGCTCGGCGCTGCGCGAGGACCCGGACGTGGTGCTGGTGGGCGAGCTGCGCGACCTGGAAACCATCCGCCTGGCGCTGACCGCCGCGGAAACCGGCCACCTGGTGTTCGCCACGCTGCACACCAGCTCGGCGGCCAAGACCATCGACCGGATCGTCGACGTGTTCCCGCCCGAGGAAAAGGACATGGTGCGCACCATGCTGTCCGAATCGCTCGAGGCGGTGATCTCGCAGACGCTGCTCAAGACGCGCGACGGCAACGGCCGCACCGCGGCGCATGAGATCATGATCGCCACGCCGGCCATCCGCCACCTGATCCGCGAGAACAAGATCGCGCAGATGTACTCGATGATGCAGACCAGCAGCGGCATGGGCATGCAGACGCTGGACCAGTGCCTGTCGGACCTGATCAAGCGCGGGCTGATCGGCTACACCGACGCGCGCGCCATCGCCAAGAACCCAGACTCCTTCACGGGCTGAGGCGCGGCCGCGCCGCCGATCCCACACCCGACCGCCGTACCCGAAACAGGTAACTGCCATGCTGGACCGCGAATCCGCCGCCAAGTACATCAACGACCTGCTCGAGCTGATGGTGAACAACCGCGGCTCGGACCTGTTCATCACCGCCGAATTCCCGCCCGCGATCAAGGTCGACGGCAAGATCACGCCGGTCTCGCAGCAGCCGCTGATTCCGGCGCAGGCGCTCGACCTGGTGCATTCCATCATGAACGAGCGCCAGATCGCGGAGTTCGACCACAGCCACGAATGCAACTTCGCGATCTCGGTGCAGGGCGCCGGGCGCTTCCGCGTCTCCGCCTTCATCCAGCAGGGCAAGGCCGGCATGGTGGTGCGGACCATCAACACGCGCATCCCGTCGGTCGACGAGCTCGACCTGCCGCCGACGCTGCACGACATCGTGATGGCCAAGCGCGGCCTGGTGATCGTCACCGGCGCCACCGGCTCGGGCAAGTCCACCTCGCTGGCGGCCATGCTCGACCACCGCAACGCGCATTCCTACGGGCACATCATCACCATCGAGGACCCGATCGAATACGTGCACGCGCACCAGAACTGCATCGTCACGCAGCGCGAGGTGGGCATCGACACCGAGTCCTGGCACATCGCGCTGAAGAACACGCTGCGCCAGGCGCCCGACGTGATCCTGATCGGCGAAATCCGCGACCGCGAGACCATGGAATACGCGATGCAGTACGCCGAGACCGGCCACCTGTGCCTGGCCACGCTGCACGCCAACAACGCCAACCAGGCCATCGACCGCATCGTCAACTTCTTCCCCGAGGAAAAGCGCCAGCAACTGCTGATCGACCTGTCGCTCAACCTCAAGGCGATGATTTCGCAGCGGCTGCTGCCGCGCAAGGGCCAGAAGGGCCGCGTGCCGGCGGTGGAGATCATGATCGGCACACCGCTGGTGGCCGACCTGATCTTCAAGGGCGAGATCCACGCGCTCAAGGAAGTCATCAAGAAATCGCGCGAGCAGGGCATGGTGTCGTTCGACCAGGCGCTGTTCGACCTCCACGAGTCCGGCAAGATCAGCTATGAAGACGCGCTGAAGAACGCCGACTCGCTCAACGACCTGCGCCTGATGATCAAGCTGCATGGTTCGCGCGACCGCGAGAGCGATCTCGGCGCCGGCACCGAGCACCTCAACGTCATCTGAAGCCGGCGCGCCGCGCGGGCCAACCAAGGAGTGCCGCCATGAGCAACGTCTACCAGTTCGAAGCCAGTTCGCTTGCCGGCGATGCGGTGCCGCTGTCGCGCTTCGCCGGCAAGGTACTGCTGGTCGTCAACACCGCCAGCGAATGCGGTTTCACGCCGCAGTACGCGGGCCTGCAGGCGCTGCAGGAGCAATACGGCGCGGGCGGCCTGGAAGTGCTGGGTTTCCCGTGCAACCAGTTCGGCAAGCAGGAGCCCGGCGACGCCGCGCAGATCGGTCAGTTCTGCGAGGCGCGCTTCCACGTCACCTTCCCGATGTTCGCCAAGATCGACGTCAACGGCGCCAACGCGCATCCGCTGTACCGCTGGCTGACCTCGGAGAAGCCCGGCGTGCTCGGCATCGAGGCGATCAAGTGGAATTTCACCAAGTTCCTGCTGCGCCGCGACGGCACGGTGTTCAAGCGCTACGCGCCGACCACCAAGCCCGAGGACATCAAGGCCGACATCGAGACGCTGCTGGCCGAGCCGGCGTAAGCCGCATCGCCGGCACCATCGACGCTACGCGCGCGCGGGGTTGTCGCCGCCCGCGCCGCTGGCCTGCACCGCGCGCAGGAAGCCGTTGAGCGAGCGGTCCGGCGTTTCGTGGAAGCGGTCGTCGAGCATGATGATGCTGCGGCAGCGGTCCAGGCGGAAGCTGCGGTAGTCGGTGCGCGTGGTGCACCACGCCGCCAGCAGCCAGTTGTTGCCCCAGAAGAACAGGCCGAGCGGCTGCACCACGCGGTCGGTGGCGCGCTGCTGCGCGTCGGTATAGTCCAGGCGCAGCAGGCGCTGGGCGTTCATGGCGCCGTGCACCACGTCGAAGGCGTCGCGCACCTGGGGATGGTTGACGAACTCGGGCGCGAACACGCGGCTTTGCTGCGCCGCGAGGCGCCGCGCCGGCGGCAGCGCGGCCACCAGCTTCTCCAGCGCGGGATCGGCCGCGGCGGCCAGCGCGCCGCCGCCCCAGGCCTTGAGCAGGCGCAGCCCGGCCACCAGTGCCTCGACTTCCAGGGCGGTGAACATCAGCGGGGGAACGTCGTAGTCCGCGCGCAGCCGGTAGCCGATGCCCGCCTCGCCCTCGACCGGCACGCCCGACAGCGACAGCGCCTGGATGTCCCGGTACACCGTGCGCTCGGACACGCCGAGCCGCTGCGCCAGCAGCGCCGCCGTGGTCAGGCGGCGCCCGCGCAGCACCTGCACGATCTGGAAAAGGCGGTCGGCGCGGCGGCTCATCGGACTCGGTTCATGTCTCGGGCGGAAAGGTTGGCAATGGCGCGCCTGTTGGCGGCGCTTCCGGCCGGCCTGTTCAGCCGGCCAGCGGCTGGTGCAGGCCGATGCGGTTGCCTTCGGTATCGATGATATGCGCGATGTGGCCGATGTCGCCAGGCAGCTGCAGCGGGCCGAACACGGTCTTGCCGCCCGCGGCCTGCGCGCGCGCCAGCAGCGCCACCAGCCCCGGCGCGTGCAGGTAGGGCACGCAGCCGTCGGCCGAGGGCCGGAATGACTCGCCCGCCACCAGCGCGCCGCCGGGCTCCATGTTGTCGAATATCGCCATGTCCATCTGCTCCATCATTTCGCGCTTGAGGCGGGTCTGGAATACCTGCTCGTAGAAACGGATGGCGCGCGGCATGTCGGCGACGGGGATTTCAAGCCAGTTGATCAGTCCACTCATGATGACCTCCTTGCGGTCGGGTTGGAGAGGCCGATCATGCGCGGGGGCTCCTGACAACGTGCTGTCAGCAGCGATTTGTGCGGCTGCCGCCGCCCTGTGCGCGACCGCGCTCAGCGCGGCATCCACGCCGCCAGCACCGGCACCATCACCGCCGTCAGCACGCCGTTCAGACCCATGCCGAGCGCGGCGAAGGCGCCCGCTTCCTGGTTGACCTGGAACGCGCGCGCGGTGCCGATGCCGTGCGCCGCCAGCCCGGTGGCGAAGCCGCGCACGGTGTAGTCGGTGATGCGCAGCAGGTTCAGCAGCCGCGTCGCGCTGACCGCGCCGATGATGCCGGTCAGCATCACCAGCACCGCGGTGAGCGAGGGCAGCCCGCCGATCTTCTCGGCCACGCCCATCGCGATCGGGATGGTGACCGACTTGGGCGCGAGCGAGCGGATCGTCTCCGGCGACGCGCCCAGCAGCCAGGCGATGCCCACCGCCGAGACCACCGCCACCAGCGAGCCCGCCAGCAGCCCGCCCAGCAGCGGCAGCACGTGGCGGCGCAGCTTGGGCAGCTGCAGGTAGAGCGGCACCGCCAGCGCCACCGTGGCCGGCCCGAGCAGGAAGTGCACGAACTGCGCGCCGTCGAAGTAGGTCTTGTACGGCGTGCCGGTCACGGTCAGCAGCGTGACCAGGATCGCCACCGCGATCATCACCGGGTTGGCCAGCGGCGAGAAGCGCGCGCGCTCGTAGATGCGGAACGCGAACACGTAGGCCAGCAGCGTGGCGGTCAGGCCCAGCAGCGGGCTGGCCGCCAGGTAGACCCAGATCTCGTTGAGGCGCGGCGTCATCATGCGCGCTCTCCGTTGCCGCCGTGCGCGCGGCGCATCAGCGCGCGCGCCACCAGCGCGGTGGTGGCGATGGCCAGCCAGGTCGACAGCACCAGCGCCACCACGATCGGCAGCCACTCGCCGCCGATGCGGTGCGCATGCACCATGATGCCGACGCCGGCCGGCACGAACAGCAGCGACAGGTGCTTGAGCAGCTCGGAGGTGGTGCCCTGGATCACCGGCAGGATGCGGTCGTCGATGGCGAGCCAGCAGAACAGCAGGATCATGCCGATCACCGGGCCGGGCACGGGCAGGCTCAGGGCATAGCTGAGGGCTTCCCCGACGGACTGGAAGACGAGGAGGATGGCGAAGGTCTGGAGCATGGCGAAGGGCACGCCGGAGCGTGCGGATCTGGGGCAGCCGCATGGTAACCCGGCGCGGCCTTGCCGGCGGGCCGCGCCGGCAAG
>NZ_AQPL01000243.1:0-14250 GCF_000395345.1 Cupriavidus sp. WS
CGGGCCGCGCCGGCAAGGCCGCAAGCGCCCGGGTGGTCATAGCCGGCCCGCCGCGCGGCGGGCCGCGGGCTAGATGGAGTCCTGCGGCCGCGAGGCCTCGCTCACGCTCCAGACGGTATCGAAGAGGCCGCGCTGCATGGTGGCGAACTCCTCGCTCTCGATGATCAGCCCGTAGTTCTCGTGGCGCGACGAGATCAGCGACACGCGGTTGTCGAAGATGAAGGTGGTCATCGATATCTCCATCTCCGGCGGCGCGTAGCGCAGCTCGCGGCGCTCGGCGCGGCTCGTGGGCCAGATCGGCTGGATGTCGCGCTGGCGCGAGCGGATGACCTTGAGCTCGATGCCGCGCTGCACGCGCTCGTTCAGGAAGCGCTCCACCTCGCCCAGGCCGGGCGTCTGCTCCAGCTCGTGCATCGACAGGTAGCCGCGCAGCACCCTGGGCGCGCCCGTCAGCGTCAGCGATTCCCACAGGACCGTGCGGATGCCTTCCTCCCCTTCGAAGAAGCGGATCTGCGGCTTGCCCTTGATGCGGTTGTAGACCGATCGCATCTGCGGCACCAGCGCCTCGATCGCCTGCAGCCGCGCCTTGCCGCGCTCGAGCAGCTTGCGCGGATCTTCCGCCACCACGATGCGCTTGCCGTCGCGGTCAGCGATCGTCACCAGGCCCTCTTCCTCGAGCCGCTGCAGCGCATGGTACGCGGTCGTGCGGACCATGCCGGCCCGCGCCGCCACCTCGGCGATGGTCGCCTCGCCGAGCTCGGCGGCGGCCATGTAAAGGTTGAACAACGATTTCGTGATGCCCAGTTGGGCGAGTTCAGCTTCCACCGCGGCGGACTCCACATCGGGTCGAGAGATACCGCAGTGTAGCCGAGTGTCGAAATCCATCGACAAGCCCACCTTGTGATGTGTCCATATCCTTCGACAGATCGCCGGAATTTTGCACCATTTGGTGGCTTGCGCACCAAGATGGATCCTGATAAATTCGCTTTTAGTGCCGATATTTGTGCTTAAATATACTAATAAGCGTTGATATTGCAGTATGCGATGGCACGGCAATTGCTAACGTACCAATGTGTCGAAAGTGTTCGACAGATTTTCAGGAAATCGAGAAACGGAGCCAGACAGATGTCAGCAGAAGCCATCATCAGCCACGATTCGTCAGCGGAGCTGACGCGCAAGGAGGAGCGGCAGATCGTCGCCGCCTCGACGCTGGGCACGCTCTTCGAGTGGTACGACTTTTTCATCTATGGCTCGCTCGCCGTCTTCATGAGCCGCGTGCTGTTCCCGGCCGACAATCCGACCGTATCGCTGCTGGCCGCGCTCGGCGCGCTGGCGGTCGGCTTCGTCATCCGGCCGCTCGGCTCGATCTTCTTCGGCTACCTCGGCGACAAGCTCGGGCGCAAGTACACGTTCCTGATGACCGTGGTCATGATGGGCGGCTCGACCGTGCTGATCGGGCTGCTGCCGTCCTACGAGAGCGCCGGGCACCTGTCGTGGATCCTGCTTCTGGCGCTGCGCGTGGTGCAGGGCCTGGCGGTCGGCGGGGAATACGGCGGCGCGGTCATCTACGTCTCCGAGCACTGCGTGCCGAAGCGGCGGGGCCTGCTGACCGGCTGGATCCAGATCACGTCGTCGGCCGGCCTGATCCTCTCGCTGCTCGTCATCATGGCGACGCAGGCGTCGATGAGCACCGAGGCGTTCCGCGCCTGGGGCTGGCGCGTGCCGTTCCTGCTGTCGCTGGTCATGCTGGTGATCTCGGTGTACGTGCGCGCCAGGCTCCACGAGTCGCCGGTGTTCGCGCGCATGAAGCGCGAGCGCCGCCTCTCGCCCAATCCGTTCAAGGAGACCTTCGGCCAGTGGCGCAACCTGAAGCTCGTCGTGCTCGCGCTGCTGGGCGTGACCGCGGGCCAGGGCGCCACCTATTTCACGGGCCAGTTCTACGTGATGATCTTCCTGCAGCAGGCCGTGCTGATCGACCAGGAGAGCGCATACCGGCTCGTCGCGCTGGGCTTCCTGATCGGCGCGCCCAGCTTCGTGCTGATGAGCTGGCTGTCCGACCGGATCGGGCGCAAGTGGATCATGGTCGCCGGCCTGCTGCTCGCCGCGCTGTCCTATCACGCGATGTTCGGCGCGCTGATGCGGGCCGGGAATCCCGCGCTGGTCCACGCCACCGAGGCGGCTCCCGTGCAGCTGCACGTCGACAACGCGCACGGCCAGTGCGACTTCAGCCTCCAGGCCGCGCTGATCGGCACCCACCCCGACCACCGCAAGCTGTGCGTCCAGGTGAAGAAATACCTGGTCGCGCGCGGCGTCAGCTTCACGTTCGCGCCGGCCGTCGCCGGCCAGGAGGTGGCGCTCGGCATCGGCGCATCCCCGCTGATCCCCGGCTTCGACAAGGCGGCCTATGCCAGGGCGCTTGCCGCGGCGGGCTATCCGGCCAGCGCCGACCCTGCGCAGATCGACAGCGCCATGATCGTGTTCATCCTCGTGCTGATGACCGCGATGGTGGCGATGGTCTACGGCCCGGTGGCGGCCTATCTGGTCGAGCTGTTTCCGGCGCGCATCCGCTACACGGCGCTGTCGTTCCCGTATCACATCGGCGCCGGGATCTTCGGCGGCATCCTGCCGTTCGTCGCCACCTTCCTGTCCCAGTCGACCGGCAACGTCTTCGGCGGCCTGATGTATCCGGTCGTCATCACCGGCGTCGTCGGCGTGATCGGCGCGGCCCTGCTTCCCAATCTCCGCGCCACCGCCATCGACCCGGATCTCGAACACTGAACCACACACCGGCAATCATCATGAACCCATTCAAAGTGGCCGTCGTCCAGGCCGAATCGATTCCCACCGACAGCATGGCCTGCGCGGAGAAAGCCGCGCGCCTGGTGCGCGAGGCCATCGAGCAGGACGCCAAGGTCATCGTCTTTCCCGAAGCCTTCCTGGGCGGCTATCCGAAAGGAAACAGCTTCGGCGCGCCGGTGGGCATGCGCACGCCCGCGGGCCGCGACGCCTACGCGGCCTACCACGAACAGGCCATCGCGCTCGACGGCAAGGAAGTGGCGCTGATCGCGGAGGCGGTCGCGCACAGCGACGCGTTCGTCGTGATCGGATGCATCGAGGCGGACGGCGGCACGCTGTACTGCACCGCGCTGTTCTTCCACGGCAGCAGCGGGCTGGTCGCCAAGCACCGGAAACTGATGCCGACCGCCGGCGAGCGGCTGGTGTGGGGGTTCGGCGACGGCTCGACGATGCCCGTCGTCGACACGCCCTACGGCCGCATCGGCGCCGTCATCTGCTGGGAAAACTACATGCCGATGCTGCGCATGTATATGTACGGCAAGGGCGTCGCGCTGTATTGCGCGCCGACCGCCGACGATCGCGACACCTGGCTGCCGAGCATGCGGCATATCGCGCTCGAGGGCCGCTGCTACGTGCTGAGCGCCTGCCAGTACCTGCGCCGCGGCGCCTATCCCGAGGACATGGAGTGCGCGCTCGGCGATGCCCCGGAAACGGTCCTGCTGCGCGGCGGCAGCGCCATCGTCGATCCGCTCGGCCAGGTCCTGGCCGGCCCCGAGTTCAACCGGGAAGCCGTGCTGTACGCCACCGTCGATCCGCGGCAGATCATCCGCGGCAAGTTCGACTTCGACGTCGCCGGGCACTATGCCCGCCCGGACGTCTTCCGCCTCGCCGTGGATACCCGCCCGAAGGCGGCGCTCACCTGCATTTCCGGCGCGGGCGACGAGGAGGCGTGAGGTGGATCTGGACTTCGGATCGTTGCCGGCGCGCACGGTGTACAACCTGCTGACCTCGGCGGTCACCCCGCGGCCCATCGCATGGGTCACGACCGTCTCGAAGGAGGGCGTCGTCAATGCCGCGCCCTACAGCTTCTTCAACGTGATGGGGCATGAGCCGCCCACGGTCGCGCTGGGACTGCTCCGGCACCAGAGCCGCGGCACCAAGGACACGGCGGCGAACATCCTCGACACGGGGGAGTTCGTGGTGAACCTCGTGCCCGCGGCGCTTGCCGGGCCGATGAACATGACGGCCGCCGACTACGCGCCGGGCGAGGACGAGATCGCGCTTGCCGGCCTGGCGCCGGTCGCGTCGAGGGTCGTGCGTCCGCCGCGGATCGACGGCTGCCCGGTGGCGCTCGAGTGCGCCAGCCACACCAGCATCATGACCGGCCCCGGCCAGTTCGTGGTCATCGGCAGGGTGTTGTCGATGCACGTGCGGGACGACGCGCTGCTCGATCCCGCGCGGGGCTACATCGATGCGCCGGCGCTGGACCTGATCAGCCGCATGCACGGCAGCGGCTGGTATGCGCGCTCCACCGATCTGTTCCAACTGGAGCGGCCGGGCTAGCCGCGGCCGCTCACCCCAGCAGCCGGTCCACCAGTTCGATCCAGTGCTGCACCGGCGTGTCGGTGCCGCTCTGCAGGTGCGTGATGCAGCCGATGTTGGCCGACACGATGGCGTCCGGCTTCGAGGCCTGCAGGTTGGCGAGCTTGTCGTCGCGCAGGCGCTGGGACAGCGCCGGCTGCAGCACCGAGTAGGTACCGGCCGAGCCGCAGCACAGGTGGCTGTCGGCGCAGAGCTTGACCTCCACGCCCAGCGCGGTCAGCAGCGCCTCCACGCGGCCGCGGATCTGCTGGCCGTGCTGCAGGGTGCAGGGCGGGTGGTAGGCCACGCGCTGGCCGTCGGCGGCGCGCGGCGCGGCGCTGGCCATGTCCTGCAGGTTGTCGGCGAAGTCCGGCAGCAGCTCGCACAGGTCGCGCGTGAGCGCCGAGATGCGGTGCGCGCGTTCGGCGTAGCGCGCGTCGTTGCGCAGCAGGTGGCCGTATTCCTTGACCATCACGCCGCAGCCCGAGGAGGTCATCACGATGGCCTCGGCGCCGGCTTCCACCAGCGGCCACCAGGCGTCGATGTTGCGGCGCGCATTGTCGAGGCCGCCGTCGTGGTCGCCGGTGTGGTGGCGCACCGCGCCGCAGCAGCCGGCCTCGCGCGCCACCAGCAGCTGCACGCCGAGGCGGTCGAACACGCGCGCGGTGGCGGCGTTGATGTTGGGCGACATCGAAGGCTGCACGCAGCCGTCGAGCAGCACCATCTTGCGCGCGTGGGCGTTGCGCGGCCACGCGCCGGCGGCGGTCGGCTTCGGCACCTTGTTGCGCAGCGCCTGCGGCAGCAGCGGGCGCACGCGCTGGCCCAGGCGCATGGCCGGGCCGAACAGCGCCGGGCGCGTGATGCCTTCGCGCAGGGCCCAGCGCGCGAAGCGCTCGCCGGCCGGGCGCTGCACGCCCTGGGCCGCCAGGCGCTCGTCCACCACCTTGCGGCCGATGTCCACCAGGCGGCCGTAGCGCACGCCCGAGGGGCAGGTCGATTCGCAGTTGCGGCAGGTCAGGCAGCGGTCCAGGTGCAGGCGCGTGCTTTCGGTGACGGGCTGGCCTTCGAACACCTGCTTCATCAGGTAGATGCGCCCGCGCGGGCCGTCCAGCTCGTCGCCGAGCAACTGGTAGGTGGGGCAGGTGGCGGTGCAGAAGCCGCAGTGCACGCACTTGCCGACGATGGACTTGGCCTCTTCGCCTTCGGGCGTGCCGCGCAGGAACTCGGCCAGGGTGGTTTGCATGGTGGGGGACTCTCCGGTGCCTTTGCTCGGGGTGCTGGGGAATGGGTTGCCTGGCGCGCGGCTCAGAAGCCGGCGTACATGCGCCGCGGGTTGAAGATGCCGGCGGGGTCGAAGCTGGCCTTGAGGCGCTGGTGGATCGCCTCCAGCGGCGCGGCCAGCGGCGTGAACACGCCGGCGGCCTTGTCGCCGTTGCGGAACAGCGTGGCGTGGCCGCCCGCGGCGGCGGCGGCCGCGCGCACGGCGGCGGCGCTGTCGGCGCCGCCCAGCCACCAGCGCTGGCCGCCGCCCCATTCGATCAACTGGCCACCCGGCAGCGCCAGCGGCGCGGCGGTGGTGGGCACGGCGACGCGCCACAGCGCGCGGCCCGCCTGCACCGGGGCGAAGAACGGGTGCTGCTGCTCGCGCAGCGCCTGCCACAGCGCGCCGGCCTGGTCCGGCGCCACGGCCTCGCCGCCCAGGCGCTCGCGCGCGGCGCGCACCGCGGCGGCCGCGCCCGACAGGCGCAGGTGCAGCGTGCCGTCGTGCCAGGCCGAGGCGGCCACCGGCAGCGGCTGGCCGCCCCACTGGTTGAGGCGCTCGAGCGCCTCGGCCTCGCCCAGCGCGAAGCGCAGCGTGGCCTCGTCGAACGGCACCGGCAGCACCTTGAGCGAGACTTCCAGGATCAGCCCCAGCGTGCCCAGCGAGCCGGCCATCAGGCGCGAGACGTCGTAGCCCGCCACGTTCTTCATGACCTGGCCGCCGAAGCCGAGGATGTCGCCGCGGCCGTCCATCACCTGCACGCCGAGCACGAAGTCGCGCAGCGCGCCCACGGCCTGCCGGCGCGGGCCGGACAGGCCCGCCGCGACCGCGCCGCCGAGCGTGGCGCCGGCGCCGAAATGCGGCGGCTCGAAGGCCAGCATCTGGCGGCGCTCGGCCAGCGCCGCCTCGATCTCGGCCAGCGGCGTGCCGCAGCGCGCGGTGATCACCAGCTCGGGCGGGTCGTAGTCGACGATGCCGCTGTAGCCGCGCGTGTCGAGCACCTCGCCCTGCAATTGCTGGCCGTAGAAATCCTTGCTGCCGCCGCCGCGCAAGCGCAGCGGCGTGCGTGCGTCCGTGGCGCGCCGGATGGTGTCGCGGAAGGCGTCGAGGGTGGCTTGCTGGTCGGCTGGCATGGGTGCTGGCTGGCTCTGGTTGTGTGGGTTTTGTGGGCGAGGGCGGGTCAGCCTGGCGGTGTCCTGGCGCCGGGCGCGGGTTTGCCGCCGCCCGCGTTTTCGTCTTGCCTGTCGCGCTCGTCGCGCTCGTCGTGGTCTTCCCGGTACGGCGGCAGCGCGCTGCCGCAGTGCTTGCAGTAGGCCGCGTCGGGGTCGTGCCCCTCGCTCAGGCAGTGCGTGCAGGTGCGCGTGGTCAGCGGCCGCTTCAGGATGCTGGCGGCCAGCTCGGCGCCGACGATGCCGGTCGGGAAGGCGATGATGCCGTAGCCCAGCAGGATGGTCAGCGAGGTGATGAACTGCCCCAGCGGCGTCTTCGGCACCATGTCGCCGAAGCCGGTCGTGGTCAGCGTCACCACCGCCCAGTACATGCTCACCGGGATGCTGGTGAAGCCGTGCTGCGGGCCTTCCACCACGTACATCACGGTGCCCAGGATCACGGTGATGATGAACACCGTGGCCAGGAACACGAAGATCTTGCGCCGGCTGTTGGCCAGCGCGCGGTACAGGATCTGCGCCTCCTCGAAGTACACCGTCAGCTTGAGGATCCGGAACACGCGCAGCAGCCGCAGCAGGCGCACGTCGATCAGGAAGGCCAGCTCCGGCACGAAGAAGGCCAGCCAGGTCGGGATGATCGACAGGAAGTCCACCACGCCGAAGAAGCTGAACACATAGCGCAGCGGGCGGCGCACCACCAGGATGCGCATCACGTACTCGGCCGTGAACACCAGCGTGAACAGCCACTCCGCCGCCGTGAACGCGCTGCCCAGGCGCTGGCTGACCGCCGGCAGGCTGTCGAACACCACCACCAGCACGCTGGCCACGATGCACAGCAGCAGCGCGATGTCGAACAGCCGCCCGGCGTGCGTGTCGGCCTCGAAGATGATGGTGTACCAGCGCTCGCGCCAGCCCGACTCGGGCTTGCCCAGGCGCTGGCGCACCTGCGCGGTGAGTCGCTGCTGGCCGCGCGCGGCGGCTTTGTGGCCCGCCATGTTCAGAAGCGCGGCAGGTCGGGATGCGGCAGCAGGCCGCGCTTGACGTGCATGCGGCCGTATTCCGCGCAGCGTGCCAGCGTGGGGATGGCCTTGTCCGGGTTGAGCAGGCGCGCCGGGTCGAAGGCCGCCTTGACGGCGAAGAACATCTCGCGCTCCTCGGGCGAGAACTGCACGCACATCGAGTTGAGCTTCTCCACGCCCACGCCGTGCTCGCCGGTGACGGTGCCGCCCAGCTCCACGCAGCTCTCGAGGATGTCCGAGCCGAACAGCTCGGCGCGGTGCCACTGGTCCTGGTCGGCGCCGTCGAACAGGATCAGCGGGTGCATGTTGCCGTCGCCGGCATGGAACACGTTCATGCAGCGCAGCCCGTACTTGCGCTCCATTTCCTCGATGCGCGTGAGCAGCGTGCCGATGTGCTTGCGCGGGATGGTGCCGTCCATGCAGTAGTAGTCCGGCGAGATGCGGCCGGCCGCGGGGAAGGCGTTCTTGCGCCCGCTCCAGAAGCGCAGCCGCTCCGACTCGCTCTGCGACACGGCGATGCGCGTGGCGCCCGAGGCGCGCAGCACCTCGCTCATGCGCTCGATCTCCTCGGCCACTTCCTCGGTGGTGCCGTCGGACTCGCACAGCAGGATGGCGGCGGCGTCGAGGTCGTAGCCGGCGCGCACGAATTCTTCCACGGCCGCGGTGGCGGGCTTGTCCATCATCTCCAGCCCGGCCGGGATGATGCCCGCGCCGATCACGTCGGCCACCGCGTTGCCGCCCTTGGCCACGTCGTCGAAGCTGGCCATGATGACCTGCGCCAGTTGCGGCTTGGGGATCAGCTTGACGGTCACTTCGGTGACGACCGCCAGCATGCCCTCCGAGCCGATCATCGCGGCCAGCAGGTCCAGCCCGGGCGCGTCGGGCGCCTCGGAGCCGAACTCCACCACCTCGCCGGCCATCGTGACCGCGCGCACGCGCAGCACGTTGTGTACCGTGAGGCCGTACTTGAGGCAGTGCACGCCGCCCGAGTTCTCGCTGACGTTGCCGCCGATGGTGCAGGCGATCTGCGAGGACGGGTCGGGCGCGTAATAGAGGCCGTGGGGCGCGGCGGCCTCGGAGATGGCCAGGTTGCGCACGCCCGGCTGGACCACCGCCGTGCGCGCGCGCGCATCCACGCCGACGATGCGCTTGAACTTGGCCAGCGACAGCACCAGCCCGGTGGCGATCGGCATGGCGCCGCCGGACAGGCTGGTGCCCGCGCCGCGCGGCACCACCGGCACCTGCAGCGCATGGCACAGGCGCAGGATGGCGCAGACCTGTTCTTCGCTGTCGGGCAGCACCACGGCCACCGGCAACTGGCGGTAGGCGGCCAGGCCATCGCATTCGTAGGGCGCGGTGTCCTCGGGCTTCCACAACAGGGCCGCATCGGGCAGGATTTTCGCCAGGCCTTCGAGCAGCGCCGCGCGGCGGCTGTCGTCGGTGACCAGGGAGACTTCGTGCGGGGCGTTCATGACAACTCCTGTAGTGGCCGCGGGCGCGGCGCGGGGCGCGGCGCGAGCGGGTGGGGAGCAAGGACTATAGCGCAGCCGTGCCGCCGCGCAGCATGGCGGCGACGTGAATTCCGCATGGCAGGCCGATCAAAATCGCTCATGCCGGCGGCGGACCGGAACATGGCAGGGCACGGCCGGACCCGCGCGCGGGCGCCGCGCGATTCCAGCTTAGCACCGGCAGCGGGCGCCGGCTGCCATGTCGGCTGCCATGTCGGTGGCCACCGCCGGCGGCTCTCCGGCGCCACATCCCGGCGCCACGCCCCGGCATGGCCGGCTACGCCGCTACCACTCCAGCCCCAGCAGCCAGTCGACGAAATAGCGCGCCTCGGGCTTGAGCGGCGCCTGCTCGCGCTCGACGATGTAGTAGCCGTGCGGCGAGACCGATTCGATGTCGAGCAGGCGCACCATCTGGCCCAGCGCCAGCCAGTGGCGGGCCATGCGCTGGCGCACCAGCGCCACGCCCTGGTTGGAGGCGATGGCCTCCAGCATCAGGCCGATGTCGTTGAACTGCGGGCCGGTCTGCGGCTCGGGCCAGTCCAGCCCGGCGGTCTCGAACCACGGCTTCCACGGCTCCAGCGGGCTGCGCAGCAGCACCAGGTTGTGCAGGTGCTCGGGCCGCGTGACCGAGCGGCCGTCGATGTGCTCGTAGTATTCGCGCCCGCAGGCCGGGAACACCGGCTCGACCAGCAGCCTGGTGGTCTTCAGGTCCGGGTAGCGGCCGGTGCCGTAGCGGATCTCCACGTCGGTGTCCTCGGCCTTCACGTCGAGGAACGGGATGGCCAGGTGCAGCTCGGTGTCGATGTGCGGGTACAGCGCGGTGAACTCGGGCAGGCGCGGCACCAGGTGCTGGCGGCCGAAGGTGGGCGGGATCGCCACGCGCAGGCGCGTGCGCTGCTTGTTGTACTCGGGCCGCGCCAGCTCGTTGAGGGACTTGAGCGCGTCCTGCACGTTGCGCAGGTAGCGCGTGCCGGCGGCGGTCAGCCGCAGCGCGGCGTTGGAGCGCACGAACAGGTCCTCGCCCCACAGCTCCTCGAGGTTCTTGATGCGGTGCGACACGGCGCTGGGCGTGACCGACAGCTCCTCCGCCGCGCGCGCGAAGCTGCCCAGGCGGGCGGCGGCCTCGAACGCGATCAGCAGGTGCAGCGGCGGGACGCGGTTGAACACGGCGGCCATGCGCGGCCCCTAGCGCGTCGCGCGGAAGATCTTGCCCGGGTTGAGGATGTGGTTGGGATCGAGCGCGTTCTTGATGGCGCGCATCAGGTCCAGCGCATCCTCGCCGTGCTCGCTGACCAGGAAGTCCATCTTGTGCAGGCCCACGCCGTGCTCGCCGGTGCAGGTGCCGCCCAGGGCCAGCGCGCGCTCGACGATGCGCCGGTTGATGGTCTCGGCCTCGGCCAGCTCCTCGGGCCTGGCCGGGTCGGTCAGGATCGCCACGTGGAAGTTGCCGTCGCCGACGTGGCCGACGATCGGGCAGGGCAGCGTGGAGGCGGCGAGGTCGCGCTCGGTCTCGCTCACGCACTCGGCCAGCCGCGAGATCGGCACGCACACGTCGGTGGTGACGGCGCGGCAGCCCGGCTTGAGCTGGAGCATGGCGAAGTAGGCGGTATGGCGCGCGTTCCACAGGCGGCTGCGGTCTTCCGGCCGGGTGGCCCACTCGAAGCCCTGGCCGCCGTGCTCGGCGGCGATCTGCTGCACGGTCTCGGCCTGCTCCCTGACGCCGGCTTCGGTGCCGTGGAACTCGAAGAACAGGTGCGGCATCTCCGGCATGGACAGGTTGTCGTGCCGGTTGATGGCGCGGATGGCCAGCGCGTCGACGAACTCCACGCGCGCCACCGGCACGCCGAGCTGGATGGTGTCGATCACCGCCCGCACCGCGCTGCCCATGCTGGGGAACGCGCAGATGGCGGCGGAGATGGCCTCGGGCTGCGGGTAGAGCCGCACCGTGACCTCGGTGATGATGCCCAGCGTGCCTTCGCTGCCGATCATCAGGCGGGTCAGGTCGTAGCCGGCGGACGACTTGCGCGCGTGCGTGCCGGTCCTGACGATGCGGCCGTCGGCCATGACCACGGTCAGCGCCAGCACGTTCTCGCGCATGGTGCCGTAGCGCACCGCGTTGGTCCCGGAGGCGCGCGTGGCGCACATGCCGCCCAGCGAGGCGTCGGCGCCCGGATCGATCGGGAAGAACAGGCCGCTGTCCTTGATTTCCTGGTTGAGCTGCTTGCGGGTCACGCCCGGCTGCACGGTCACGTTCAGGTCCTCGGCCTGCACCGACAGCACGCGGTTCATCTGCGACAGGTCGAGGCTGATGCCGCCGGCCACCGCCAGCAGGTGGCCCTCGAGCGAGGAGCCGGCGCCGTAGGGGATCAGCGGCACGCGGTGCGCGTTGCACAGGCGCGCCACCTCGGCCACTTCCTCGGTGCTG
This sequence comes from Cupriavidus sp. WS, assembly GCF_000395345.1. Lineage (NCBI taxonomy): Bacteria > Pseudomonadati > Pseudomonadota > Betaproteobacteria > Burkholderiales > Burkholderiaceae > Cupriavidus > Cupriavidus sp. WS. Next base: position 11,757 of record NZ_AQPL01000243.1, read on the forward strand.
TGGGCGAACACCACGCCGTCCGGCGCGGCTGGCGGGAACGGCGACTCGTCGCGCCCGTGGTGCTCGCACACGCCGGCGGAGGTGGAGAAGCGCTCGCCGAAACGGGCCTGCAGGGCCTCGCGCACGGCGGCCGGCAGCGGCTGGCGCGCCAGCGCCGCGTGGGGGGTGGGATGGTTCATGGTGTCTCCGGCGGGACTGCGGCGGCAGGCTGCCGCGCGGCGCTGCCCGGGAGCGGGCGGCGCGCGTCGGTGCCGGCACTGGTGCCCGCTGGCGTCGCGGGCGAATCCCGCTATTCTACGCCGCGCCTGTCCGCCACAGCACATCGGGCGCCGGCGCCCGGCATGCGCGCGACCGCCGCCGCCGCGGCGCCGATGGGCGCCATAATGCGGGATTGCCACCGCAGGAGACCCGCATGGGCAACCGCCTGACCAAGATCGCCACCCGCACCGGGGACGGCGGCACCACCGGCCTCGGCGACGGCAGCCGCACCGGCAAGGACAGCCTGCGCATCGCCGCCATCGGCGACGTCGACGAGCTCAATTCCCATCTCGGCGTGCTGCTGGCCGAAACGCTGCCCGACGAGGTGCGCGCGGCGCTGCTGCACATCCAGCACGACCTGTTCGACCTCGGCGGCGAGCTGTCCATCCCCGGCTACGTGCTGGTCAGGCCGGAACAGGTGCTGCAGCTCGACGCATGGCTGGCGCACTACAACGCCGCGCTGCCGCGCCTGGCCGAGTTCATCCTGCCCGGCGGCAGCCGCGCCGCGGCGGTGGCGCACGTCTGCCGCACGGTGTGCCGGCGCGCCGAGCGGGCGCTGGTGGCGCTGGGCGCGCGCGAGGCGCTCAACGAGGCGCCGCGCCAGTACCTGAACCGGCTCTCCGACCTGCTGTTCGTGCTGGCGCGCGTGCTGAACCGCGCGGCCGGCGGCGACGACGTGCTGTGGCAGCGCGGGCGGGCTGCCGAAAGTGATAAATAAGGCATAAACGACGGGCCGGCTCCCGCCGCCGCGCGCCGGCGCGCGGGCCGCCCCGCCGGCCGGCCGCCGTCCTGCCGCGATGCGCCCGGAAAAACCGAGAAAATTACTCGGAATTGCGCGTCCGGCCCTTGAAATGGCCCCGGACGGCCACATTTCCGACTCCAGGACGAATTGCAGCGCCCGCGGATAGCGGGGCTCAAGAGGAGAGAATAAATGGGTAAGATCATCGGTATCGACCTCGGTACCACCAATAGCTGTGTCGCGATCATGGAAGGCAATACGCCCAAGGTGATCGAAAACGCCGAAGGCACCCGCACCACCCCGTCGATCATCGCCTACATGGAAGATGGCGAGATCCTGGTGGGCGCGCCGGCCAAGCGCCAGGCGGTGACCAATCCGCGCAACACCCTGTACGCGGTGAAGCGCCTGATCGGCCGCAAGTTCGAAGAAAAGGAAGTGCAGAAGGACATCGGCCTGATGCCGTACTCCATCGTCAAGGCTGACAACGGCGACGCATGGGTGTCGGTGCGCGACCAGAAGCTGGCGCCGCCGCAGGTGTCCGCCGAAGTGCTGCGCAAGATGAAGAAGACGGCCGAGGACTACCTCGGCGAGCCGGTGACCGAAGCCGTGATCACCGTGCCGGCCTACTTCAACGACTCGCAGCGCCAGGCCACCAAGGACGCCGGCCGCATCGCCGGCCTCGACGTCAAGCGCATCATCAACGAGCCGACCGCGGCCGCGCTGGCGTTCGGCCTCGACAAGAACGAGAAGGGCGACCGCAAGATCGCCGTGTATGACCTCGGCGGCGGCACCTTCGACATCTCGATCATCGAGATCGCGGACGTGGACGGCGAGAAGCAGTTCGAAGTGCTGTCGACCAACGGCGACACCTTCCTGGGCGGCGAAGACTTCGACCAGCGCATCATCGACTACATCATCAGCGAGTTCAAGAAGGACCAGGGCGTCGACCTGTCCAAGGACGTGCTCGCGCTGCAGCGCCTGAAGGAAGCCGCGGAAAAGGCCAAGATCGAACTGTCGAGCTCGCAGCAGACCGAGATCAACCTGCCGTACATCACGGCGGACGCCTCGGGCCCGAAGCACTTGAACCTGAAGATGACGCGCGCCAAGCTCGAAGCGCTGGTGGAAGAGCTGATCACCCGCACCATCGAGCCGTGCCGCATCGCGATCAAGGACGCCGGCGTCAAGGTCAGCGAGATCGACGACGTGATCCTGGTCGGCGGCATGACCCGCATGCCCAAGGTGCAGGAGCAGGTCAAGGAGTTCTTCGGCAAGGAAGCGCGCAAGGACGTGAACCCTGACGAAGCCGTGGCCGTGGGCGCCGCGATCCAGGGCTCGGTGCTGTCGGGCGACCGCAAGGACGTGCTGCTGCTGGACGTGACGCCGCTGTCGCTGGGCATCGAGACCCTGGGCGGCGTGATGACCAAGATGATCACCAAGAACACCACCATCCCGACCAAGCATGCGCAGGTGTTCTCGACCGCCGACGACAACCAGCCG
>NZ_AQPL01000244.1:0-3552 GCF_000395345.1 Cupriavidus sp. WS
CATGCGCAGGTGTTCTCGACCGCCGACGACAACCAGCCGGCCGTGACCATCAAGGTGTTCCAGGGCGAGCGCGAAATGGCCACCGGCAACAAGCTGCTGGGCGAGTTCAACCTCGAGGGCATCGCCCCGGCGCCGCGCGGCCTGCCGCAGATCGAAGTGTCGTTCGACATCGACGCCAACGGCATCCTGCACGTGGGCGCCAAGGACAAGGCGACCGGCAAGGAAAACCGCATCACCATCAAGGCGAACTCGGGCCTGTCGGAAGACGAGATCCAGCGCATGGTGAAGGACGCCGAGGCCAACGCCGAGGAAGACAAGAAGGCCCGCGAGCTGGCTGACGCCCGCAACCAGGCCGACGCGCTGATCCACTCGACCAAGAAGGCGGTTGCCGAATACGGCGACAAGCTCGAGGCGGGCGAGAAGGAAAAGATCGAAGCCGCGATCAAGGAACTGGAAGACGCCGCGCGCGGCGGCGACAAGGCCGAGATCGACGCCAAGGTCAATGCGCTGTCCGAGGCCAGCCAGAAGCTGGGCGAGCGCGTCTACGCTGACATGCAGGCCAAGTCCGGCGAAGCGGGCGGCGCGGGCGCGGCCGGTGCCGCGGGCGCGGGTGCCGGCCAGCACCAGCAGGCCCAGCCGCAGGACGACAACGTCGTGGACGCCGAATTCAAGGAAGTCAACGACAAGAAGTAATGGATGAGCTGGGGAGGGGCGCGGTGCGCGGCACCGCCGCCAGCCCCTGTCCCCACGCCGGGCGACGGACATCGGACCAAGCGGATTACCGCCGTCGGATGCCGCGCTCGGCTTTTTTGCTATTTTCTTTGCTATTTGCCCGGGCGGGTCTCACACGCGCCGCGGGGCCAATCAGGTAATCAGCCACCATGGCAAAACGTGACTACTACGAAGTGCTCGGGGTGGGCAAGAACGCCAGCGACGACGATATCAAGAAGGCGTATCGCAAGCTGGCGATGAAGCACCACCCGGACCGCAATCCGGACAGCAAGGATTCGGAGGAGAAATTCAAGGAGGTCAAGGAGGCCTACGAGATGCTCTCCGACCCCGAGAAGAAGGCGGCCTACGACCAGTACGGCCACGCCGGCGTCGACCCCAACATGGCGGGCGGCTTCGGCGGCGGCGGCCAGGGCTACGGCGGTTTCGCCGAGGCCTTCGGCGACATCTTCGGCGACATCTTCGGCCAGCAGGGCCAGGGCGCCGGGCGCCGCAGCGGCGGCGGCCCGCAGGTGTACCGCGGTGCCGACCTGCGCTACAGCATGGAGATCTCGCTCGAGCAGGCCGCGCACGGCCACGAGGCGCAGATCCGCGTGCCGCACTGGGACGAGTGCGAACACTGCCACGGCAACGGCGCCGAGCCCGGCACCAACGTCGAGACCTGCCCGACCTGCCACGGCGCGGGCCAGGTGCGCGTGTCGCAGGGCTTCTTCTCGATGCAGCAGACCTGCCCGAAGTGCCACGGCACCGGCAAGCACATCCCCAAGCCGTGCACCAAGTGCCACGGCCAGGGCAAGATCAAGTCGCAGAAGACGCTGGAAGTGAAGATCCCCGCCGGCATCGACGAGGGCATGCGCATCCGCTCCTCGGGCAACGGCGAGCCGGGCATCAACGGCGGCCCCCCGGGCGACCTGTACGTGGAAGTGCACATCCGCCCGCACGCGGTGTTCGAGCGCGACGGCGACGACCTGCACTGCCAGATGCCGATCTCGTTCGCCACCGCGGCGCTGGGCGGCGACCTGGAAGTGCCCACGCTGGGCGGCAAGGCCAGCTTCCCGGTGCCCGAAGGCACCCAGGCCGGCAAGACCTTCCGCCTGCGCGGCAAGGGCATCAAGGGCGTGCGCTCGGGTTATCCGGGCGACCTCTACGTGCACGTGAACGTGGAAACGCCGGTCAAGCTGACCGAGGCGCAGAAGGACATCCTGCGCCAGTTCGACCGCTCGGTGCACGAAGGCGGCTCGCGCCACAGCCCGCAGGAGCAATCCTGGCTGGACAAGGTGAAGAGCTTCTTCAGCTGAGCCGGTTCGGCTCGCGGCGAGTGGCCGGCCACGCTTGACGGCGTGGCCGGCTTTCTTTTTTTTGGGGGGCTGGTGGCGGGTTTTGCCGCTGGCGGTTCCTGCGTGCGCAGCGCGCGATAATGCGATATCGCCGCGTTTCGCGGCCGCCCCAACCGACGCTGGTGATTTCCCCGTGGCAGTTCTTCCCGCTTCCCCCTCCGCTTCTCCCTCCGCTTCCCGCTCTGCTTCGCCCGAACCGTTCGTCCTGCTCGACGACGCCACCGCCGCGCCCGGCGAGGCGGTCTCGCGCCTGTACACCGGCTTCGTGCGCGAGGACGTGCTGCCCGGCGGCGCCGCGCTCGATGCGCTCGACGCCATGCTGGCCGAGGGCTGGCGCCAGGGCTGGCATGCCACGCTGTTCGCGCCCTACGAATTCGGCGGCCCGCTGCTCGGCGTGGCGGTGGCCGCGGACCAGGCGCTGCCGTTCCACGACGGCGCGCTGCGGCTGCTGTGGTTCCGGCGGATGCGCAGGCTGGACACGCGGGCGGTCGCGTCGTGGCTGGCCGGCGAGCAGGGCGACGCGCCGGCCGGCGTGATGGAGATCGCTTCCGATACCACGGAGGCGGCCTTCCACGCGGCCATCGCCCGCATCCATGCGTGGATCGAGGCCGGCGACACCTACCAGGTCAATTTCACCCAGCGCCTGCGCTTCGGCGCGTTCGGCGCGCCGGCGGCGCTCTATGCGGCGCTGCGCGCGGCGCAGCCGGTGCCTTACGCCGTGCTGGCGCGCCTGCCCGGCGACGGCTGGGTGCTGTCGCTGTCGCCGGAGCTGTTCGTGCGCCATGACGGGCAAGGCCATCTGCTCACGCGGCCGATGAAGGGCACCGCGCCGCGCAGCGGCGACCCCGCGCGCGATGCCGCAGCCGCCGCGGCGCTGGCCGCCGACGCCAAGAACCGCGCCGAGAACGTGATGATCGTGGACCTGCTGCGCAACGACCTGGGCCGCGTGGCGGTGCCGGGCACGGTGGCGGTGCCGGCGCGCTTCGTGGTCGAGCCGTTCGGGCAGGTGCTGCAGATGACGTCCACCGTGACCGCCACCGCGCGTCCCGGCACGAGCCTGGCCGGGCTGCTGCGCGCGCTGTTCCCGTGCGGCTCGATCACCGGCGCGCCCAAGCGGCGCACGATGCAGATCATCGGCGAGCTGGAGCCGTCGCCGCGCGGGCTCTATACCGGCGCAATCGGCTGGATCGACGCGCCTGCCCCGGCGCCGGCGCCGGTGGCGTTCCCGGGCGCCTTCGCGCTGTCGGTGGCGATCCGCACGCTGGTGCTGGGCGCGCCGCGCGCCGACGGCCTGCGCGCGGGGGAGATGGGCGTGGGCGGCGGCATCGTTCACGACAGCGACGCGGCCGGCGAGTACGCCGAATGCGGCTGGAAGGCCCGCTTCCTGACCGCGCACGATCCGGGCTTCACGCTGTTCGAGACCCTGCGCGTGGAGGACGGCGCGTGCCCGCGGCTGGACGCGCACCTGGCGCGGCTGGCCGCGTCG